>CAZMKH010000008.1:0-3089 GCA_964566455.1 uncultured Campylobacteraceae bacterium
TTAATAGATATGCCGCTATGATGATGTAGGGGATAAAAAGTAGGGAGCTTATAAAAACTATCGTAGTTACCTCTTTTGGTTTACATTCAAATATACTTGCCAGTGATACATTGGTTATAGCCATTGGTACAAGCACTTCCAGTATCGTTGATTTGAGTGCTATCCCTTTGATACTAAGCAGATACAGTATGGCTAGGGAAAATAAGGGCATTATGATAAATTTTATAAATATTGAGAAGCTAAGCAGCTTGTAATTCATCTCTTTTATCTTTGCTTCATATAAAAATATACCAAATATCAACAGTTGCATTATAATGGCGGCATATGCTCCCATTTGTAATGTTTTAAAAAATGATTTATTTATTGAGATGCCAAAGATATTGAAAACTATGGCTATCAAAGAAGCCCAGATGATTGGCATTTTAAAAACATTTTTAAAGGATTTTATAATGCCGAAACTTCCTCTTGAGTATATATAGGTACCAACTGTATAGACAAAAAACATACTCATTGTATTTATCAAAGAGGTGTAGATGACTGAACTTTCTCCAAAAAGTGCCAATCCCAAAGGTATGCCTATGCTTCCGGTTACTCCAGTTACACTAGCCATGGAAACTATAGATATCTCTTTTGGGTCATTAAAAAATCGCTTTGAAATGAAAATGCTGACCATTAAAGTTACCAAAGAGATAAAAAGATAAATAAAAGGTATTTTTATAATAGAGGTATCAATTTTTTGAGTTAAAAGACCCCAAAAAGCCAAAATGGGAAGTAAAAAGTATATATTTAGCTTTACTATGGTTTTTTCATCCATCCCCTCTTTAAACTTTGCTTTTGCAATATATCCCATTGCAACAAAGAAGTATATAGAGAGGATGGATATAAAATTATCCAATTTTGTGCTGCTTTATCTTAAATGTATTTTTTATTTTCATCAGGAGCAAGTTGTGGCCATAAAAGTTTGGTGCCTCCAAGAATATGAAAGTGTAGATGCATAACTTCCTGCCCGCCATCTTCACCGTTGTTTACAATAAGTCTGTACCCTCTTTGGTCAAGCTCTAAAATTCTGGCTACCTCTTGAATAAATGGTGTCATTTTTGCCATTAGTTCAGGTGTGGCGTTTTGAAATCTTTCTATATGTTTTTTGGGAATAACAAGTATATGAATGGGTGCTTTTGGATTGACATCATGAAAAGCCAGAAATTCATCATTTTCATGGACTTTGTTACAAGGTATTTCACCATCAACAATTTTACAAAATATACACATACGCTGCTCCTCTTGTTTTTTATCTATATTATATCAAAAAAAATGTACAATTAGGTTTTAGGATTTAGTATTTAGGATTTAGGAAAAATTTTGATTGATTTTAAAAAACAGTTGATTATCACAATAATTTTACTGATTATAACTATTTTATTTTTTGAATATACTAATGTTGATGTTTTGGTAGAAAATCTATTTTATAATAGTACTACGCATACCTGGCTTATTGATAGAGACAATAAAATACTCAAAGTTATTTTTTATACAGGTATTAAAAAACTTCTTATCGCTATAGCGGTTATGATGCTGTTTGCTCTTGTAATTTTTAGAAATTCCAAAATTATAAAAGAGTATAAAAAAGGGTTGGCTATAGTTGTGCTTTCAGCCATATTTGTACCTGTCATAGTAGGGGGTTTGAAAGCCGTTACAAATACACCCTGTCCCAAAAATACAGATATTTACGGGGGAAGCTATCCCGAAGTAAAGGTACTGGACAGTTATCCGAAAAATTTTCATCAAAAAGGAAAGATAAAGTGTTGGCCTGCAGGTCATGCAAGTGGAGGTTTTGCACTTTTGTCGCTCTTTTTTCTTTTTAAAAGCAGAAAAAACAAAAAAAGAGCCATAGCTCTTGCCATGGTGGTAGGATGGTCTATGGGTCTTTATAAAATGATGATAGGAGACCACTATCTAAGCCATACGATAGTAACTATGCTTTTAGCCTGGCTTATTATCATTATCATAGCTAGAGTGCTTAAAAGTAGCGACTTTACTTGAGTTTAATATATTTTTTAGTAAAATATATCTCTTAAAATCACAAGAAGGCAAATCATTTGAAAAAATATATCCAAAAAATCAAATCTGCTTTGGATTTGGAAGAGCTTGAAAAGCTTAGGATTGAAGTTTTTGGTAAAAAAGGGGTTTTGGCAGCTTCATTTGCAAAGTTAAAAACTTTGGCAAATGAAGAAAAGAAAACCTACGCTCAGGAGATAAACAGTCTCAAAAATGAATTAACCCGAATATTTAATGAAAAAAAAGAGGAGCTTGTTAAAAATCATACCCAAAAGCTTATGGAACAAGAGGGTGTGGATGTAACTTTGTTTGATGCCGCCTGTGAAAGCGGTGCTTTGCATCCGGTTCAAGCTACCATGGATAAAATTATAGAATACTTTTTAAATATGAATTATGAGATACAAGAGGGTCCTTTGGTCGAAGATGACTTTCACAATTTTGAAGCTTTGAATTTACCTCAGTTTCATCCTGCACGAGATATGCAAGATACCTTTTATTTTAGAGACAGTATGCTTTTAAGGACTCATACATCCCCTGTACAGATAAGAACAATGCTTTCAAAAAAGCCTCCCATCAGGATGATAAGCCCGGGGGCGGTTTTTAGAAAAGATTTGGACCTTACCCACACCCCTCAGTTTCATCAGGTTGAAGGACTTGTTGTGGAAGAGGGTGATAAAGTATCATTTTCCAATTTAAAATTTATACTTGAAGATTTTTTGACTTTTATGTTTGGAGAAGTGAAGGTAAGATTTAGACCGAGTTTTTTTCCTTTTACGGAGCCCAGTGCGGAAGTGGATATAAGCTGTATCTTTTGTAAGGGCAAAGGCTGCAGAGTATGTTCGCATACAGGATGGCTTGAAGTATTGGGTTGCGGTATGGTTGACCCAAATGTTTACAAAGCTGTCGGATATGAAAATGTAAGCGGTTTTGCATTTGGACTAGGTGTTGAGAGATTTGCAATGCTACTCCACCAAATACCGGATCTTAGATCATTGTATGAGGGAGATTTGAGACTTTTGGAGCAGTTTAAATGA
>CAZMKH010000008.1:3189-16911 GCA_964566455.1 uncultured Campylobacteraceae bacterium
AAATGATAATCACAAGAAATTGGTTGAATGAATGGATAGATATAAGTGACAAAACAAGTGAAGAGATATGCGATACTTTAAACTCCATAGGATTGGAAGTTGACAGTCTGACAAAGATAAGAATTCCTAAAAAAGTAGTAGTAGGTTTTGTAAAAGAGTGCATAAAACATCCTGATGCCGACAAGCTCTCAGTTTGTCAAGTGGACACAGGATATGAAACTGTTCAGATAGTTTGTGGAGCAAAAAATGTCAAGGCCGGGCAATATGTACCTGTTGCTACCGTAGGTGCAGTTTTAGATAAAAATTTTAAAATCAAAAAAGCCAAACTTAGAGGAGTTGAGTCAAGTGGCATGATATGCTCCTCTTCCGAGATAGGATTACCTGAACTAAATGACGGTATACTTGAGCTTGATGAGAGTATTGGAGAGCTTACTGTAGGAAAAGAACTTTGTGAGTACAAACTTTTAAATGATGATATCATAGAGATAGAGCTTACTGCCAACAGAGGTGACTGTCTAAGTGTATTTGGTGTAGCAAGAGACCTTAGTGCTGCATATGAGAGAGAGCTCTGCTTTGTAGAGGATATTGAAGATGATGATGGAAGTTTGGGTATAGGAAGAGTTCTTTCTCTCAGCTCGAAAGACGGCAGTTACTCATCACTGCTTTATAAAGTATTTCAAAAAGAGGATATCAAAGAAGCACTGCTTTTAAAGCTAAGAGTTGCTTTTGTCGGGAAAAATCATGATAATGTTTATGAAATATATAAAAATTATGTAAGTCATTCTACCGGAGTTATTATAAAACTATACTCATTTGATGTATGTGAAAATGACGGCAAATGCAAACTTGAATTGAAAAAAGATAAAGACGGTATAGAGTATGTAAAAATAGGAAAGAAAAAGTCTTACATAGGTTTTGATGAGGGCAATGGTTTAAAACCGTCAAATGAGAGTGAAATTATTATCTTTGAGGCAAGCTATGCACATCCTGATACTGTTTCCAAAGCAGGTAAGTTTTTTGATACCAAAAATGATGCTACTTTTTACCATTCCAGCAGAGGGAGTGAGCCAAATCTTGAATTTGGTGCCAAGCTTTTTAAAATTATTTCAAGTAAATATTCAAAAGTAAAATGGTACAGCGGGGCTGAAATTATTGATAACAGACCGGAAGAGTCAGTTATAAATGTTTATATCAGCAAAGTAAATGCTTTGATAGGTCAAAATATAGAAAAAAGTAAAATTGTCTCAATTCTTAAAAGCTTGGGATTTGTAGTAAAAATGAAAGATGAATTTGACCTGATGAGTGTCAAAATCCCTCTTTTTAGACATGATATATCAAATGAAGAAGATATAGTTGAAGAAATTGTAAGAATTGTGGGCATTGACAATATCGTATCATCTCCTTTGGAATTTACTGAATCAAACAATCAAAACAGTGCTTTAAAAAATTATAAAAAAAGAGTTTATTTTAGACAAAAGGCTGCTTCAAGCGGTTTTTTTGAGATAACAAATTATATATTTACCGATAGCAGCAAGCTTGAGAAACTAGGATTTGAGCATACCGTAAAACCAAAAGAACTTATAAATCCTGTAACGAAAGAGCTAAATACCCTACGTTCAACATTAGCAGTAGGTCTGCTTGAAACAAGTGAAAGAAATTACAAATACGGTAAAAAAAGTATAAGACTTTTTGAAGTGGGTGCTGTATTTGACAAAGAGAGAAATGAGAGTTTGAAAATATCTTTCATTTTCAGTGGTGAAGTAGAAAGAGCAGCTATAAGAAATCAGGGAAAACCCAAAATTATAGACTTTTTTACTTTTGCACAAAAAATTTCGTCTATCATTGGAGATTTTGAGATAGAAAAAAGTGAAAATCTACATACTTTTCTCTCTCCTTACGAGTCAGGCAGAGTTGTCAAAAATAAAAAATATATCGGCTACATCGGTAGAGTTCATTTAGATATCGAAAATGAGTACGATTTGCCTAAAAGCTATCTGTGTGAGATAGATTTTGATGCATTAAAGCTTGATGAACACAGTGTAAAAGCATATTCAAAATTTCCTTCTTTAGAGAGAGATTTTAGCTTTTTGATTCCGAAAGATATGACTTATGCAAATGTCAAGTCTATAATATTATCTGTTTTACCAAAAGAAGTGACAGAATTTTACCCGATAGACATATATGAAAGTAGCAAACTAAAAGAAAAAATCAGTCTAACTATCAGATTTGTACTTCAATCGTTTGAAAAAACTTTAAATGATGATGATATAAATGCTATTCTTTCTCCGATACTTGAAAAATTGAATGAAAACGGAATAAAGCTTAGATGAGCTCATTGACGGTTTATAAAAGTGACAATTTTAATGTGGAGATTGATACAATCGCAAGTGATAAGTCAATCTCTCACAGATGTGCCATATTTTCACTATTGAGCGATAAACCATCCAGGATAAGAAATTATCTCAAAGCCGAGGATACCATCAATACACTTTATATCATCAAAAGTCTCGGCGCTACAGTATCGCAGAGTAATGATGAACTTTTGATAACTCCTCCGGAAAAATTATCCGAACCGACTACTATATTGGATTGCGGTAACTCTGGAACTGCAATGAGACTGTTTTGCGGTTTTTTGTCTTCAAAACCTGGTTTTTTTGTGCTTCACGGTGACAAATATTTAGCCCGCCGTCCTATGAAAAGAGTGGTTGAACCGCTGAGAAAAATAGGTGCGATTATCGACGGAAGAGAAAATGGAAATTTTCCTCCACTTTGCATAAGAGGCTCAAACGCTCTTGAAGGCTTTGAATATGAGAGCAAAATTGCTTCGGCCCAGGTCAAAAGTGCAATGATTCTTGCAGCTTTAAACGCCAAAAACAGTTCTACCTATATAGAGCCCTATTTAAGCAGAGACCACAGTGAGAGGATGCTTGATGCAATGGGGGCGGAAATTTCATCTTCTTTGCAGGAAAATGGAAAAAACAAGATAGTTGTAAAACCTCTAAAAAAAAGCCTCGACCCGCTTGAGATAGATATCCCGTGCGATCCTTCAAGTGCTTTTTTCTTTGCGGTGGCGGCAGCCATTTCAAAAAATTCCACCGTAGTTTTAAAAAATATACTTTTAAACCCCACAAGAATAGAAGCTTTTGAAGTTTTAAAAAAGATGGGTGCAGATATAAAATATATAGTTAAAGATAAAAAGTATGAGAAAGTTGGTGATATAGTGGTTAAAAGCTCATCTTTAAATGGTGTGGAAGTCAGTCAAAATATTGCCTGGCTTATAGATGAGTTGCCGGCACTATCCATAGCAATGGCAGTCGCCAAAGGAAAAAGTATCGTCAAAAATGCCAAAGAGCTTAGAGTTAAAGAAAGCGACAGAATAAGCAGTGTAGTCAAGGGGCTTCATGCTTGTGGTGTAGAAACAAAAGAATTTGAAGATGGCTATGAGATAACAGGAGGAGATATAAAGTGTGCCCACATTGACAGTCATGGAGACCACAGGATTGCTATGAGTTTTGCTGTTGCCGGTTTGATTGACGGAATGAGCATTGATGATACTGAGTGTATAAAAACATCTTTTCCAAATTTTGCAGATATCTTAAGAAAAATTACAAGGATAGAAGTTGGAGATTAGACTGGCTAAAAGTTACGGATTTTGTTTTGGAGTAAAAAGGGCCATAAAGATTGCAGAAGAGTCTCCAAACAGTACTACCATAGGACCTTTAATACATAACAATGAAGAGATAAACAGACTGAAAAACAGTTTCAATGTTGATACTATCAAAGATTATACCGAGGCTAAAGATATAAAAAAAGCTATCATAAGAACCCACGGAATTACAAAAGAGGGTTTTAAAACTTTAAGAGAAAAAGATGTAAATATTATCGATGCAACTTGTCCTTTTGTTTCAAAGCCGCAGAGTATTTGTGAAGAGATGAGTAAAAAAGGGTATCAGATAGTAATGTTTGGAGATATCAATCATCCCGAAGTAAAAGGGGTAATCAGTTATGCCGAAGGTGATGTTGCAGTTGTACTGGATGTAAATGAGTTGAAAGATATAAAACTTCACTCCAAAGTTGCTGTCATATCACAAACTACGAGAAAATTTGAAGATTATACAAAAATTGTAAACTATATAATACCTAGAGTCAAAGAAACGAGGGTATTTAATACTATCTGTAATGCAACTTTTGAAAACCAAGAAGCTGTCAGAGAGCTTTCTCGTGAGTGCGATATAGTTATTATAGTCGGCGGAAAAAATTCATCAAATACAAAGCAGCTGTATAGTATTGCAAAGTCAAACTGTAATGACAGTTATCTGATTGAAAACGAAAATGAATTGAAAAAAGATTGGTTTTCGGATAAGAAAATATGTGGAATCAGTGCCGGTGCTTCAACGCCTGATTGGATTATTCAAAAAGTTGTGGAAAAAATTAAAGAAATAAATGGTATAATGGAAGACTAGTGATTCGTGATTGGTCGGTGGTATGAGTTTTGAGTTTTGAACTCAGTGAGTTTAAAACTTAGAGCTTGGCTCTAAAATTTTTCGAAAAATTTTACAAAGGAAGTGTGATGGCAGAGGTGAACGATAAAGTTCTATCAGACCAGGAGGTTAATGAAAATGAAGAGCATGTAGAAGATTTTGCTACAATGCTGGAGGAGTCTTTCAAAAAAGAGACAAGCGGTGAAAATGTTGTTGACGGTGTTATTGTTGAAATAAATGACAATATAGCACTGGTTGATGTCGGTAAGAAAAGTGAAGGTGTTTTAAATCTATCTGAAATTACTGACAATGAAGGCAATGTAAAATACAATGTAGGTGATACCATCAAAGTTGTTATAACCGGATACAGAAATGAAAGACCGAGTGTTTCTCACAGAAAAGCTCTGAAAAAAGAGAAAGTCAAAGAATTTATAAAAAATTATTCCGAAGAGAGCGATGAAGTTATCGAGGGAAAAGTTGTCGGCAAAAACAGAGGTGGCTTTATAGTTGAAAATGAAGATGGATGTGAATTTTTTCTTCCTAGATCTCAAGCAGCTTACAGAGATGTAAATGCATTGGTTGGAAAGAATATAAAAGCCAAAGTGTTAAAAGTTGACAAAGATAGCGAATCAATAATAATATCAAGAAAAAAATTCCTTGATGATGACAGAAAAAAGAAAAAAGAGCTTATTGACAAATTACTTGAGAGTGGTGAAGTTGTAGAGGGGGTTATCAAAAAGATAACAACTTATGGAATGTTTGTTGATATCGGAGGAGTTGATGGGCTTGTGCATTATAGTGAGATAAGTTATAAAGGTCCTGTAAATCCTGCAAGTCTTTATGAGGAGGGTGAAAAAGTAGCAGTTAAAGCTATAAAGTATGACAAAGAAAAAAGACACTTGTCACTTTCAGTCAAAGCAGTGCAGAGCGACCCATGGGAAGGCATAAAAGATCAACTTGAAGTCGGAGATGTTATAAAAGTAACTGTAAGCAACATTGAGCCTTATGGAGTATTTGTCGATATCGGAAACGATATAGAAGGCTTTTTGCATATAAGTGAAATCTCATGGGATAAAAATATCAAAAACCCAAAAGAGTACGTGAGTATCGATGAAGAACTTGATGTTGAAGTTATAGAGATAGATGCTGAAAGCAGAAGACTAAGGGTTAGTTTGAAAAACCTAAAACCCAAGCCTTTTGAAGAGTTTATCCAAAAGTATAAAACCGGTGATGTCGTCAAGGGAGTTATAACTACATTGACAAATTTTGGTGCTTTCATCAAAATAGACGGAGTTGAAGGACTTCTGCACAATGAAGATACATCATGGAACAGAAGCGATAAATGTAAAGAGTTGTATGAAGTAGGACAAGAACTTGAAGTAAAAATTACTAGAATAGACAGAGATAGTGAAAAAATATCTCTTAGTGTAAAAGAGCTACTGGAAAATCCTGTGCAGGTTTATGCAAAATCACACAAAGTTGGAGATATTATTGAGGGAACCATAAGAGATATCAAGGACTTTGGTGTTTTTGTAAAGCTTGATGAAAATGTTGATGCTCTTATAAGAAAAGAAGATTTGGGCGACCTAAAAATGGAAGATCTTAAAGTGGGCGATCCTATAGAGTCAGTTATTGATTATATTGACGGCTCAAGAAACAGGATAAGACTTTCAGTAAGAAAGCTTTCAAGAATGAAAGAAAAAGCTATGTTGAATGAAATCAACAAAGAAGATAAAATGACGCTCGGAGATATCATAAAAGATCAATTGAAGTAAAAAATGAAACTCTCATATTTTAAAAATAAAAATAAAAATATGAGAGTTTCTTTTGCCAAAGGCAAAGCTTTGATGAGGGGAATTTTTACTGAAGCTTGCTTTAGTGAAAAGGAGAATATTTAGTGCAAAGAAAGGTACTGTTTTTACTCTTTGGCATTTTACTTTTGTTTGTAGTGACTTTACTGTTTTTTTTATTGAAAAGTTCAAATATCCAAAACAGTACATACTATCAAGAAAACAAAACAGCAAAAGAGAAAAGCAGTAATTTTGCTTTAGCCAAGAGTAATTGGACTAAAAAACTTTCAACATATAAAAAAGATGACTATCTGTTTCCTGTAACTGAACTGTTTTTGACAATGAAATTTGCAAAACAGAAAAAAAAAGTAATCATTCAAAAAAAAGAGAAATATTATGCATTGGTTATTCCTGATTTGAATAATTACTCTTTATTTTGCATATTGCAAATATTTAACAAAAAAAAAGTTCCGTATGTAATAGAAAATGGATATGAAAATTCAAAAATATTTATAAAAACAGATAAAAAAAGCAGCTTGGAAAAATTATCAGACGAATTAAAAAAGTATGATATTTTTCCAGTAATTCAAAGTAAATAAAGGTTGTAAAATGAAACACTCATGTTTCTATAATACAAATAACAATAAAAATTATGAGAGTTTCTCTTGCCAAAGGCAAAGCTTTAGTGAGAGGAATTTTCAAGGAGCTTTGCTTCTTGGAGAGGAGATTAATAGATGAAAATTAAAAAAGTTTTGGTTTGTGACGCAATACACTCAAAAGGTATAGAATTACTTAAAAATGAAGAAGATATAGAAGTTTTTGATGCCGCATCTTATCCTAAAGATGAACTTCTTGAAATGCTTGAAGATTATGATATAGCAATTACAAGAAGCTCAACCCCTGTAAACCAAGCCTTTTTGGAGCGTGCCAAAAATTTAAAAGCCATTGTCAGGGCAGGAGTGGGAGTTGACAATGTTGATATAGAAGGGTGTAGTAAAAAAGGTATAATTGTAATGAATGTGCCTACTGCCAACACTATAGCAGCAGTTGAAATGACTATGGCTCACCTTTTAGCCTGTGCCAGGTCTTTTCCAAATGCAAACAATGATTTAAAGCTAAACAGAGTTTGGAAAAGAGAAAAATGGTATGGTGTCGAACTGTTTGAGAAAAAACTGGGCATTATCGGGTTTGGAAATATAGGTAGTAGAGTAGGTATCAGAGCCAAAGCTTTTGGAATGGATGTTATCACATATGATCCTTATATCGATCCTAAAAAAGCGATAGATCTGGGTGTTAAATATACTGAAAACTTTGATGATATTTTATCTTGTGATTTTATTACAATCCATACCCCAAAAAATAAAGAAACTGTTGATATGATTTCTTATGATGAAATTAAAAAGATGAAAGACGGGGTCAGGTTGGTCAATTGTGCCAGAGGTGGACTTTATAATGAAGATGCGCTTTATGATAATATTAAAAGCGGAAAAATTTCTTATGCAGGAATTGATGTATTTGCAAAAGAGCCGGCAATAGACAACAAGCTTTTGGATTTGGAAAATATCTCTGTTACTCCCCATCTTGGAGCAAATACATATGAATCTCAGGAAAAAATAGCAACTCAGGCTGCCGAACAGGCTATTTGTGCTGCAAGAGGAAGTTCATATCCAAATGCTCTCAATCTCCCTATAGACGAATCTAAAATGCCTGCATTTGTGAAACCATATTTGGAATTAATGCAAAAAATGGGTTCTCTTGCAGCTCAGGTAAACAAAGCTCCTATAAGAACTGTAAAAGTTGTAGCTGAAGGTGATATATCAGAGTATCTTGACTCACTGCTTACTTTTGCACTTGTAGGAAGTCTCGGAGAGTCTATGGGAGAACAAATCAATTATGTAAATGCTGAGTTTGTGGCAAAAGAAAAAGGGATAAAAACCATTACAGAGATATCCAAAGGAGACAGTGCATTTAAAAACAGAATAGATATATATCTTAGTACAAACAAGGGAACTATTGAGATAAGCGGAACTGCATTTGGTGATGATATTCAAAGAGTTGTCAAATTTGACGGATTTAGTTTGGATGTTGAGCCTAAAGGAAAAATGATTATATTTAAAAATACCGATGTACCGGGCGTCATAGGTGATATAGGTACTATTTTGGCTAGAAACGGTATCAATATAGCAGACTTTAGACTTGGTAGGAACAACAAATCTCAAGCGCTTGCAGTTATTTTGGTTGACAACACTGTTACTAAAGAGATACTCTCCCAGCTGTCACAACTAAGTGCCTGTATCAATGTATCTTATGTAATATTATAATTTATATAATAATATCTTATAATTATTGTTTATAAGATATTAAGTTGTAACTTTATATAATTCATCCCTTTAATAATGATAAGGAGAGCTAATGAGAATTTTTTTAAGTATGTTGATTTTTGTTTCATCAATTTTTGCCATCCAGTCTGATTTAACTCTAAAAGAAGCTATTTTACTGTTAAAAAGAAATAGCTCAAGTATAAAAATAGCAAAATTCAATGAAAAAATAGCAAAATTTAAAACTGAGATTGCAAAAAGTTACAACTATGGAAACCTTGACTACACTCTAAATGCACTCAGAAGCAATGACGCCGGAAATGTTTTTGGCTTTAAACTTCAAAGCAGAGAGGCTACTTTTAGAGATTTTGGTTTTAGCGATTTCTTAGGTGGCGTGGGACAGGCGCTTGGTATGGCAGGAGGCGATTTTGGAACTTTTACAAATATAATGTCAAATCCTGCAATGCAAGATCAACTTTTAGATACAGCTCCGGATGATCTTAACTACCCCGGATACAGAAACCATTTTCAAAATAAACTTACATACAAAGTTCCTATTTTTACCGGATACAAACTGACTCAGTACAAAGTGATAATGAAGGATATGGAAAAACTCTCAAAACTTGATACAAAAAAGATTATCAACGAGGAGATATATCAAACAAAAAAGACTTTTTACAATATCTCTCTTGTTGAAAACTATATCAAGCACTTAAAAAAATTAAAACAAAATATTGACAAACTAGAAGATATCATAAGAGCTTTTAAAAGTGAAGGGTATGCAAAAGATACTGACATATTGGAAGTTCAGGCAAAACGAGCAAGTGTGCTTAGTTATTTAAACCAAGCAAAATTAAACAGAGATTTGGCATACCAATATCTTGAATTTTTAATAGGTGAGAAAGTAAACTCCATTTCACATGTAAATGAACTTGCTCCTCTTCCAAAAGAGAGTATCGATGAGTTGGTAAATAAAACTTTAGATCTAAAGATGGCAAAGTTGGGTTATAAAATTACCAAAGAAAATATAAAACTTCAAAAAAGTGCATACTATCCTATGATAGGTGCTTTTGGAGAATTCTCCAGTGCCGATGACAAGCCTTTTAATGATTTTGCAAAGCATGACAGTGTTACTTTTGGAGCTCAACTCAAATGGAACCTGTTTGACGGTGGCAAAAAATCTGCACAGTTTCAGGAGGCAAAAGTAAAACATATGCAAATGGCTGAAAAACTTTCCCTTGCTAAAAAAGGCTTGGCTCTTAAAATCAGACAAATTATCACCGAAGTCAAAAGTAAAGATTATGATATAAAAGCCAAGAAGAAAGAGTTTGATTTTACAAAAAAAGTTTTTGAACAGTATGAGGGAAAGTACAAAGAGGGTCTTGAAAAGATAAGTGATGTACTTATCAAACACTCTCAGGAGATAAAAGCTCTTTTGGAATTGTTGAAAGTAAAAACGGTAAGAAATCAAAAAGTTTTTGAATTAGAAAGATTATTGGAGGAGAAATAGTATGAAAAAGATTTTGTTGTCTCTATTCTTGTTTGCAATTGTTTTAAATGCAACGGATATAAAGCTTTCAGGTACTGTCGTAAGTGATGATACCAAAATGATAGCAAGTAGATTCATGGGGTTTGTAAAAAATGTATATGTGGATGAAGGTGATTATGTAACAAAGGGAAAACTTCTTTATGAAATTGATTCAAAAGAGATAGATTTGGCAAAATCACAAGTAGAACTTGCTATATCTCAAGCCCAGCTTGCGGTACAAATGAATCAAAATATGTACAATAATGCTCATTTGAATGCATTAAGGTACAAAAGGTTGTTTAAAAAAGGATTTGTATCAAAGTATGATATGGAAAATATGCAGCTGATGGAAAAAAATACCAGAGATATGGTAAAAATTGCAAAAAAACAGTTAGCCCAGGCAAAAGCGAAATTAAAAGAAGTTTTACATCAGTATGAGTATCTAAAGTTAAAAGCACCAAATGACGGAGTAATCATACAAAAAAATATAAAAGTAGGACAAATAGCCATACCGGGTATGCCCGCCCTTATACTTACTTCGCTTAATGATTTGAAGATAGTTGTACAAATAGGTGAGAGTAATTTAAAAAATATACATATTGGTCAAAAGGTTGATGTAAGTATCCCTTCAATAGGCTTTAAAACTGTTGCTAAAATAGCTTCTATCATTCCTGCAGCCAATCCTATGACACATAAATTTAAGGTAAAAATTTCTTTTAAAAAAGATAAAACAAATGAAATTATACCGGGAATGTATGCTGAAGTTAAGATAAAGTAGGGGTTATCGATGGAAAAAGAGAATGAGATAAATTACAAACCAAAAGATTATGCGGGAAAACTAGCACTCTCGTTTTTGCACAATCCGCTAACTGCTATGCTGGCAGTATTTATTCTGGCTATCGGTTATCTTTCACTTGAAATAATGCCAAGAGAAGAAGACCCCCAGATAGCTATAAGTGGCGGTGCCATCATAGTGCCAATGCCCGGAGCTACTCCAAAAGAGATAGAAAATGTTATCATAAAGCCGTTAGAGCAGAGGATAAGAGAAATTTCCGGAGTTGAGCACATATATGGTATGGCAATGCATAATGTAGGTATTGTAAATGTGCAGTACTATATAGGTCAAAATAGACAAATTTCAAATCTTAAACTTTATGACAAAGTAATGCAACACATGGATGAATTGCCAAAAAATGCTATGCAGCCTATAGTGAAGCCTTTTGATATAGATATTGATATTCCCATACTCAGCTTTGCTTTTTATAAAAAAAATAACAAATTAAGCGACGCAAGACTTTTTAAAATAGTTAAAGATATACAGTATAAGTTAAATGGTATAAAAAATGTCTCAAAAACTGAGCTAAAAGGAGCGCATAAAAGGCAGTTTAATATCTTAGTTGATTTAAACAAGCTCAAAGGATATCATCTCTCTTTGGGGCAGGTTATGAAAGCAATAAGCTCTATTGCCAAAGAGGTGCCTGAAGTCAAAAATAGAACAAAAGATAAAAAGATAGTAATTTTTGGTGTTCCGAACAGTATAGAAAGTGTGAATGATGTTAAAAATATAATGGTTGCAAACTATATGAATTCTCCCATATATGTCAAAGATATTGCAAAAGTTGAAGATGGCATAGATATACAAAATTTCAAGCAGGCTGATATTTGGACAAAAGATTTGAAAAATGATATTCCTCAGTATACTTTGACAATAGCAAAACTAAAAGGAACAAATGCAGTTTTTGTAGCAAATGATGTAATTGCTAAAATGAAAGAGTTAAAACCAATACTTGAAAAAGAGGGTATAGGATATGTACTTACAAGAAATTACGGAAAAAGAGCAAATGATGCAGTAAATGAGCTTGTTGACCATCTTTTGGTAACTATAGGCATTATTGCTGTAATGTTAGTCTTTTTTCTTGGCTGGAGAGAGTCTCTTATCGTTACTTTTACAGTTCCTGCAATTTTGGCTATCACACTTTTTGTCGCATACATTACAGGTCAAACAATAAACAGGATTACACTTTTTGCATTTTTGTTATCTTTGGGACTTTTGGTAGATGCCGCTATCATAGTGATAGAAAATATACACAGACATTTGCATGACCACTCATCAGTGGATAAGAGTATGGCTGAGATAGTTGTAGAAGCAACAGATGAGATAGGCTCACCTACCAATATAGCAACATTGGCAATCATTCTCACAATGGTTCCTATGGCATTTGTGGGCGGAATGATGGGTGAATTTATGAAACCGATTCCCCAAAATGTACCGGTTGCCTTGATAGCATCTTTGGTTATAGCATATATTTTTACTCCATATCTTTCAAAAAAATTGCTTAAAAAGCCTCATATGCATCATCATCACCACCATTTTCAAAAAGATGATGAGAAAAACAAAGAAGTAGTCGAGGGAGGCAAATGATGAAAATTTATGAAAGATTTGTATATGCTATTATAAACAGCAGATTTTTAAAATTTATCGTAATTATTGTGACTCTTGCGGCACTTGCAGGCTCAGTGATGATGCTTCCAACTAAAATAGTGTTAGCAAAAATGCTTCCTGGAAAAAGTGCCAATACCTACAGTGTCTATATAGATTTACCGACCGGTAGCTCTATAGAGCAGACAAAAGAGGTTGGCAAATGCGTTTTAAATATCTTAAAAAAAGAGAAAGAGGTAACCGATATAGAGAGTTATTACGGTATGGGCGCACCTCTTGATTATGCAGGACTTGTAAAAGGAAGCGGTTTTAAAAACAGTGAAAATGTAGCAGAGTTTGTCGTCAATCTTACAGATAAAAAAGAAAGAGAAGAGAGAAGTTATGATATGGTACACAGGCTTAGACCTGTTATAAAACAAAACTGTGAAAAACTAAAGCAGGGTACTGTTATAAAAATGATAGAACAGCCTGCCGGACCTCCTACTTTGGCATCAATTGTGACTGAACTTTACGGACAAAATTTAAAATCTGTAAGAATTTTATCCAAAAGAGTATCCGCTATTTTAAAAAATACAAAAGGGTTGGTTGATATTGATATAATGGATGATGATATTTATGCAAAATATAATGTCAAGCTCAATGTTGATAAAATTCAAAAAAGCGGACTCTCTGTTGAACAGGTTCAAAAAATACTTTATCTTGCGTTTGAAGGTATGGCAGTAGGGGTTAAAAACAGCGAAGAGTATCCTTCGCAGATACAACTGTTTTTGAGACTAAGCGACAATACAAGAAGGTTTAACGCGGCATCGTTGCATGATGTAAAAGCCAAACTTTCTTCATTTGAACTGATGAATCAAAAAGGGATGATGGTGCCTCTTGGTGAAGTTGTTGATATCATAAAAACAACGAATGAGCCCACTATAATGCATAAGGATTTAAAAAGGTATATAAATGTAACTGCCGAAACTGATGAAGTTTCACAAGTATATCCTCTTTTGGATGCAAGAGACAAAATGATAAAAGAGTTATCAAAATATTACATTGTCAAAAAAGATAGTATTAAAAATTTTACCCATATGTTTGACCTTCATTTGACAGACAAGAAAACAGGTGAAAGACTTGACATCGTATGGGATGGAGAGATGAAAGTTACGCTAGATACTTT
>CAZMKH010000008.1:17011-18345 GCA_964566455.1 uncultured Campylobacteraceae bacterium
TCAAGAAATTCACTTTTGCTTGTAGATTTTGCAAAAGCTTTGATGAGTGAAAAAGGTATAGAGAAAAAAAGAGCTATAGCAATAGCTACGGCAACCAGGGCCAAGCCTATCATGCTAACGGCTATTGCAATCATTTTGGGTTCAGCTCTTCTTGCAAGTGATCCTATATTTGGAGGACTTGGAGTAGCGCTGATCGGTGGAACAGTTGCGGCGGTAGCGGTTTCGCTTATATTTATACCGGTTTTGATGGATAATACGAAAGCGATATAAAAACAGGGTTTAGGATATAGGTTTTAGGATTTAGGAAAAACTAATCACGAATCACGAGTCACTAATTACGATTTATGAATTGAGGAGAAAAAATGGCGACATATTCGATGGGGGATTTGAAAAAAGGTTTAAAGATAGAGTTAAATGGAATTCCATATAAAATAGTGGAGTATCAGCATGTAAAACCTGGAAAAGGTGCAGCATTTGTTAGAGTAAAGATAAAGTCATACCTGAATGGCAAAGTGATAGATAAAACTTTTCATGCAGGAGATAAGTGCGAATCACCAGACCTTGAAGACAAGGTAATGCAGTATCTTTACAATGATGGAGAGATGCTACATTTTATGGATACGGTTAGTTATGAGCAAATTGCTCTAAGCGAAGAGCAAGTGGGTGACGCAAAGCAATGGCTGATAGATGGTATGAATGTAGATATACTTTTTCACAATGGTGAAGCTATAGGAGTTGAAGCTCCGAATACTGTAGAACTAAAGATAGTAGATACTCCGCCAAATTTCAAAGGCGACTCTCAAGGTGGGAAAAAACCTGCAACTTTGGAAAGCGGAGCAGTTGTGCAAGTACCTTTTCATGTGCTAGAAGGAGATGTCATCAAAGTTGATACTGCAAAAGGTGAGTATCTCGAAAAAGTAAAATAACTTTTTACAGGAGGCTAAAATGGCAAAAGTATTGGTTCCATTGGCAAACGGCTTTGAAGAGATAGAAGCTATGAGCATCATAGATGTCTTAAGCAGAGCCGGGATCGAAGTAGTAGTGGCAGGACTTGAAAAGAGAGAGGTTGAAGGTAGCAATACAGGACTTAAAGTGATAGCTCATACCGTTTTGGATGAAGTTGACGTTGACACTCTTGATATGGTGGTACTTCCAGGCGGATTACCGGGTGCAGAATATCTGGCAAAAAGCGATAAAGTAAAATCCATTATAAAAGCTTTAAATGAAAAAAATAAACCGGTTGGTGCTATTTGTGCCGCTCCTTGGGCACTTAAAGAAGCAGGTGTACTTGACGGTGTAAAACATACAAATTATCCAGGCTTTGAAAGCCATAC
>CAZMKH010000009.1:0-18169 GCA_964566455.1 uncultured Campylobacteraceae bacterium
AAGAGATAAAAAAATTTTTTGATATCTGTATATTTATAAAAGCTAAAAAAGAATTGCGGGAAAAAAGAGTTGAATTAAGAGGCGATTTTACAAAAGTGGAGTTTAAACACTGGTCAAAATCAGAAGAGGAGATATTTAAAAACAGAGATATTGAAAAATACTATGATTTTATATATAATTCCCTCTGATAATTGATAATTGATAATTGATAATTGAGAATGGAGAATTGATAATGAAGAGAATTAAATTTTTAGTACTGTTTTTTAGTTTGGGTGTTTTTTTATTTGCGGAGAGCAAACCTGTTTTAAATGTATATACTTATGATGCTTTTGCGGCTTCCTGGGGTCCTGCTCCTAAGATAAAAAAGATTTTTGATGCACTTTATGACTGTAATCTTGTCTTTACCCCTGTTGACAGTTCTATAGGAGCTTTGAGGAAAATTCAGCTTGAGGGGAAAAATACAAAAGCTGATATACTTTTGGGGCTTGATACTAGCAGTATGGATATGGCTAAAAAAACGGGGCTTTTTATGCCATTGAAAATTGATACTTCAAATCTTACACTTCCTGTTAAGTGGAAAGATGATACATTTTATCCATATGATTGGGGATATTTTGCTTTTGTATATGACATTAAAAAGCTTAAAAAACCTCCTCATTCTTTTGAAGAGTTGGCAAATATGGATAAAAATATCCAGATAGTCATAGAGGACCCGCGCTCATCCACTCCCGGTCTTGGTCTGCTATTGTGGGTAAAAAGCCTGTATAAAGATAAAGCGGCACAATATTGGCATAAACTCTCACCCCATATACTTACTATCACAAAAGGGTGGTCTGAAGCTTATGGCCTGTTTTTAAAAGGTGAAGCTGACATGGTGCTTTCATACACTACATCACCGGCTTATCATATCATAGCCGAAAAGAAAACAAACTACAAATATGCTCACTTCAAAGAGGGGCATTATATGCAAATAGAAGTAGCTGCCATACTTAAAAACTCTCCGCATAAAGAGTTGGCAAAGAAATTTATCTCTTTTATGTTAAGCAGTAAATTTGCAGATATCATTCCTTTAACAAACTGGATGTATCCTGTAGCAAAAACTTCAAAGCCATTGCCGAAACCTTTTTTAGACAAACCTGAAAAATCACTTTTGATTGATAGTAAAACAGTTTATAAAAATAAAAAAGAGTATATTCAAGAATGGCTTAATGCTGTCAAAAAATAGTATCGCTTACCTTCCCGGATTGATTTTATCAATCCTGTTGGTAATGTTTATATCATTTTTACTGTTTAAACTTGCTTTTTTTCAAAATCCAAAAGATATCTTTACAAACTACTCCCCTTATATTGTACAACTTTTAAAATTTACCTTTTTTCAGGCAGCCCTGTCAACTCTGCTATCCCTGTTTTTTGGGATATTGATTGCCTGGAGCATGTTTCATTTTAGAACTTTTCCGTTTAGAGACACTATTGTTTCACTTTTTTCTTCGGCATTGGTCTTGCCAAGTATCGTCGTAGTGCTTGGTATCATATCCGTTTTTGGCAAACACGGCTGGCTAAATGAGTTATCCGGGATGCTGTTTGATAAAAACTTTGGTAATTACATTTACGGACTTGGAGGTATTTTGTTTGCACATGTTTATTTTAATGCCTCTTATGCTTCAAGGGTTTTTTATGATGCATTTTATTCTGTACCCGTGCAAAGATATAAAGTTGCCAAAACTCTTGGACTGAATATTTGGCAAAGATTTTATTATATTGAATTTCCCAATTTAAAATCATATATTCTTGGACTTTCATCAACAATTTTTCTTTTGTGTTTTAGCTCTTTTGTTATCGTTTTAATCCTGGGAGGAAATCCCTCTTACAATACTCTTGAAGTTGCAATATACGAAGCTTTAAAGTTTGATTTTGATATCCCTTTAAGCATAAAACTCTCATTTTTACAAATTATTATCTCTTTGGCTATTCTTTTCTTTATATCCTACAGCCAAACTGCAAATGATACATCTTTGGAGGATTACAAAAAAGTAAGCTGGCTTGAAACAAAAGAAGAGTTAATTTTACATGGTATTATCATCACTCTTTTTTCTTTTATTTTTTTAATGCCTCTGCTTTCAGTAGTAATCGATGGAACAAAAGCTGATTTTATAAAACTTTTTAGTGAAAAAGGGTTTGTAAATGCTTTTAAAACATCCATTTTTGTAGCTTTTTTATCATCCTTTTTTACTTTATTCTTATCTTTGATACTCTCCTTTTCAAAAAGCACTCTATTGCTAAATAATTTACAAAATAAAAAAATGATATATAAAATTTATGAAAAAATTATCACACTCTCTTCTTCAATATATCTAATAGTTCCCTCCATTGTTCTTGGAGTAGGATTTTTTTTATTGTCTCGTGAAATATCCTTATCTTTGCATTTGACGGCATTTATCGCTTTAATCTTTGCGAACACCCTGCTCTCCTTGCCATTTGCTTTTAATACTATTTACCCACAGATGCACATGGTTATGAGCAAATATGATAAAATTGTAAAAACTCTTGGTATTACTCTATTTTCAAAAACTTTTTATGTTTATTTGCCAAATTTAAAAGCCCAAATCATTTATACAGTAGCACTTAGCTTCTCCTTCTCCTTGGGAGATCTAAGCATCATAGCACTTTTTGGAGACAAAGATATGGCAACACTTCCTTGGTATTTGTATGAAAAGATGGGCTCATACCGCACAAATGATGCCGCGGGTATAGCATTGGTATTGTTGGTACTGGTTTTAAGTCTGTTTATGATAACCCTAAAGGCAAGCCGTGTTAAAGATAGATAATATAGAATTTTTTTATGACAAAAACCAAAAGATATACCGTTACAATCTTAAGGCTTCAATTGCACAAGTTGTATCTATCATGGGTAAAAGTGGCAGTGGTAAATCAACACTGTTGGATATATTAGCCGGATTTTTGGAACCTGTCAAAGGCAAAGCTTTATATAACGGTATCGATATCTTGACCCTTCCTCCTCAAAAAAGACCTGTTTGCATTCTTTTTCAAAAACACAATCTCTTTGAATATCTAAATGTCGAACAAAATATTGCAGTTGGAATTGATGGTAGCTTTAAGATAACAAAAGAAAAGTCGTTAAAGATTTCAAGAATTCTAAAAGATATAAATTTGGACAATTATCAAAAAAGAGAAGTATCATCTCTTTCCGGCGGAGAACAACAAAGAGTGGCAATCGCAAGGATACTTGTGATGAAAAAACCGATTTTACTGCTTGATGAGCCGTTTGGCGCACTTGACAAAGAGAGTAAAACCGATATGTTAAAACTTATAAAAGAGATAACTCTGAAAAAAGAGCTGATAACAGTGATGGTGACTCACGACAAATATGACAGTGATTTGATAGCTGATAGCTTCTACTTTGTAAAAGAGAGTGATACAGTAAATGAATTAATAGAGCTGAATTATCACAACTCTACTCCAAGCCCGTAAGAATCTGATAAAAAAATATCGCTTTCATCGAAAATGGTACTGCCGTGTGTATAATCATATTTCAGCAATATAACCGCATCCAAATCAACCATCGTAATTGTATCCTGCCTTGCCGCTGCTACATGGGCTGCGGCTGCGATACTTACAGGACCCTCAAGCATACATCCCATCATACACTTTACTTCATAACTTTTGCAAAAGTCAGCTATTTCCAAAGCTTTTGAAATTCCACCGCATTTGTCCAGCTTGATATTGATATAATCCGCAGCTTCATTTTCAAGAATATTTTGTACATCTTCCAATGAAAAAGCACTCTCATCTGCCAAGACAGGAATATTTGTATATTTTTTTATAGTTTTCAAACCCATAATATCATTTTTTTCTACAGGTTGTTCTATAAACTCTATATTTATATCCTCTTTTTCCAAAGCTTTTAAAAATTTTATGCTCTCTTTTACACTCCAGCCTTGATTTGCATCCAATCTTAAAGATATATCTTTTCCAAGTGCATTTGATATGACCATAACTCTTTTTATATCTTCTTCTACATTATTTCCCAGTTTTATTTTCAGTGATTTAAAGCCTCTGTTTTGTGCATCCAGGGCATCTGATACCATACTCTTTTCTTCATTAAGGCTGATAGTTATACCTGTTTTTATATCCGTTTTTATCCCGCCCAAAAATTTATACAGAGGTTCTTTTTTATTTTTTAAAAATATATCATAAAGAGCAATTTCCAGTGCTGCTTTGGCACTGTTGTTTGCTACGGGAATATCATTTATCATACTGACAGCTTCATCAATACTGTCAATATCTCTATCCAGTAACACAGAAGATATAAACTCAATAGCTTCAATGATACTTCTTTTGCTTTCTCCTGTTACTTCAAATGCCGCAGCTGTTTCTCCAAAGCCGCATATTTCATTTTCATCACATATTTCAACTATTATAGACTCCAAATGTGTTACCCTTCTTAAAGAAGTTACAAAAGCTCTTTTCAAAGGAGTATTTATCAATTTTATATCAATTTTTTTTATTTTCATACTGTTCCCATTTATAATATTTTATAATTATAGCAGATATGTTCTAAAAAAGTTTTATTTAATAAAATTTAAGATATACTGAAAGTTATCAAATTTTATGGAGGTTCTTATGAAAAAGATATTGGTAATATCACTGTTGTTTTTTACTACACTTATGTACGCAGCACCAAAGTATGGCGGTACATTAGTTTTTGGCAGAAGCGGAGACTCTGTCTCTATCGACCCCGCCCATGTAACTGACGGCGAAAGTTTTTATGCTTCAACACAGGTTTATGATACTTTGGTTCAGTTTAAGCTTGGTACTACAAAAATAGAACCTGCCCTTGCAACATCTTGGGATATATCAAAAGACGGATTGGAGTATGTGTTTCATTTAAGAAAAGGAGTATATTTTCATCCTACAAAATATTTTAAAAAAAGAGTGGAATTTACAGCCGATGATGTAGTATTTTCTCTTGGAAGACAGTATGATAAAAACAATCCTTATAACAAACTGGGAGGCTCTTATCAATACTGGGCGGCAATGAATATGAATGATATCGTTAAAGATATTAAAAAACTAGACAAGTATACGGTAAAAATTACCCTAAAAAGACCTGAAGCCCCATTTTTAGCCAATATGGCTATGGATTTTGCCTCTATTCTTTGTAAAGATTATGCTATGGAACTATTGAAAAACGGCAAATCAGACAGACTGGCAAGATATCCTGTAGGAACAGGGCCGTTTGTCTTTAAAAAATGGATAAAAGATGATAAAATGATTTTTACAGCAAATAAAAACTACTGGGATGGAAGACCCTACATCAATAAACTTATCCTAAAAGTCATCACAAATGCTTCTGTAAGAGCGGCGGAATTAAAAGTGGGCTCTATTCATGTGATGGATTTTCCAAATCCTGAAGAAATTCCCCAACTTGCAAAAGACCCCAATATCAAGCTAATAAAACAAGAAGGTTTAAATGTAGGCTATCTTGCTTTAAATGAGTATAAGGTAAAAGCTTTTAGAGATGTAAGAGTAAGAAGAGCTATCAATTATGCTATAAACAAAGAAGCTCTTGTAAAAGCTATATATGCCGGTTTCGGAAGACCTGCATATGCACCGTTGCCTCCGACTATGTGGAGCTACAATCCAAATATAAAAAAGTTTAAATACAATCCCGAAATGGCAAAAAAACTTTTAAAAGAAGCAGGCTATGAGCATTTGAGCTTTGAATTATGGGCTATGCCTGTATCTAGACCATATATGCCAAATGCAAGAAAAGTTGCCGAAGCTATGCAGGCAGACCTTGCCAAAGTAGGTGTTAAAACAAAAATAGTTTCATATGACTGGGGTACATATCTAAGCAAAGGTAAAAAGCTCGAAGATGACTCTTGTCTTTTGGGATGGACCGGCGACAACGGTGATCCCGATAATTTTCTTGATGTACTCCTGACTGCCCACGCAGCCAAAATCCCTGCTTCAAACAGAGCAGCTTGGAAAAATAAAGAATTTTCCGATCTTGTTGCAAAAGCAAAAACCATTTCTGATGTAAAAGAGAGAACAAAATTGTATAAAAAAGCTCAAGAAATATTTGGAGAACAAGTTCCTTGGGTTACTATAGCAAACTCTATCGTTGTAGAGGGTGTTAGAAAAAATGTAATGAACTTCAAACTAAGTCCAATGGGTAAAAGAATTTTTACAAAAGTTTGGTTTGACAAATAAAAATATCAACATAATATCATCAAAGAGGCTTCATGCCTCTTTGAGATAACTTATTTATTTAGGGAGTTTATTTGTTTTCTTACACTTTAAAGAGGATTTTTTGGACTATTCCGACACTTTTTGGGGTTACGCTGCTGGTTTTTTCCATGGTTCATTTGGCACCGGGAGACCCTGCTGTAGCACTTTTGGGGGATAAAGCCAACAAAAAGGCTATAACTGAACTTAGAGCACAATTAGGTCTTGATAAACCGCTATATGTCCAATACTACATATATATGAAAAATGTACTGCATGGAAACTTTGGAAAATCAGCAAAAAGTAATGAGCCTGTTATTGATGAATTTAATGACAGATTTCCGGCAACTGTTGAATTATCCATAGTTGCTATGTTTTTTGCGGTACTTTTTGGACTGTTGGCTGGTATAGTATCTGCTGTAAAAAGGTATTCTATCTTTGATTATACAAGTATGTTTGGTGCTTTGGCGGGAGTTTCCATGCCTGTTTTTTGGCTTGGACTGGTTTTGATATACTTTTTTTCAGTCAAACTTGGCTGGCTACCAGTATCTGGCCGTCTAGGATATGAGTATGATATAGACCATATAACAGGATTTTATCTTATAGATTCGTTGCTTTTAAAAGATTATGAAGCTTTTTGGGATGCACTAAAGCATCTTATACTGCCTGCTATCGCGCTTGGCACAATTCCTATGGCTATCATAGCGAGAATGACAAGAAGCAGTATGATAGAAGTAATGAAAGAGGAGTACATAAAAACTGCAAGAGCAAAAGGATGTACAAGATTTCAAGTCATTTTTATACATGCCTTGAGAAATGCCATGATGCCGGTTATAACCATTATTGGTCTGATGCTTGGCTCTTTGTTTGCAGGAGCAATTTTAACTGAAACCACATTTTCGTGGCCAGGTATAGGCAAATGGCTTGTAAATGCGGTTTATCAAAGAGATTTCCCTGTTATTCAGTCAACCACGCTCATTATCGCCATTATATTTATCATAGTCAATTTTATAGTTGATATACTATATGCTTTTATCAATCCAAAAATCAGGCTCAGCTAATGTATGCACATATTATGGATTTTATAAAACAGTATAAAAGAAACAAGGCGGCTGTAGCGGGCTTTTTCATTGTGGTTATGCTTTTAAGTATGGCAATATTTGCTCCTTTTATTGCCCAATACCCTCCTACTATTCAAAATTTGGCTGACAGACTTATTCCTCCGATGTGGGATGCAAAAGGGGTGTCATCACATATACTAGGAACGGATGATTTTGGAAGAGACCTGTTTTCCAGGATTATATATGGCTCAAGGATATCTTTGATGGTTGGAGCCATATCGGTTGGGGTATCTCTCTCTTTTGGACTGTTTATGGGGATATTTGCGGCTTATTTTGGCGGGAAAACGGATATGTTTATCATGAGAATAGTTGATATCATGCTTTCTATTCCTGCAATTTTACTTGCTATTGTTATAGTTTCTATTTTGGGACCAAGCCTTTTTAATGCAATGATAGCTATAGGAATAGTCGGTATCCCTACCTATGCCAGAGTGGTGAGGTCATCGGTTTTGGCGGAAAAAAACAAAGAGTATGTCATAGCAAGCAGGATAAACGGCTCATCAAATATGAGACTTATGTTTAAAGTTATACTTCCAAACTGTGCATCCCCTATAATAGTACAGGCAACCATGGGCTTTGCCTCTGCAGTTTTAGAAGCAGCTGGACTTAGCTTTTTGGGGCTTGGAGCGCAGCCGCCGACGCCTGAATGGGGAGCAATGCTAAGTGACTCACTGCAATTTATCACTACCGCACCTTGGATGATATTTTATCCCGGACTTGCAATCTTTTTGACAGTTTTGGGTTTCAATCTTATGGGTGACGGCTTGATGGATGTTTTAGACCCAAAACTAAAGGATAAGTGATGCTTGTAAAAGTAAAAAATTTAAAAACATATTTTTATTCTGACGAGGGTATAAACAAAGCAGTAGATGGGGTAAGTTTTAATATTCCAAAAAGAAAGACAGTATGCATAGTCGGTGAAAGCGGAAGCGGAAAAAGTATCACATCACTTTCGATAATGAGACTCATAGATGCTCCCGGGAAAATTGTGGGCGGTGAAATACTTTTTGAAGGGGTTGATTTACTAAAATTAAGCGATCAAAAAATGAGAAAATACAGAGGAAAAGAGATATCCATGATATTTCAAGAACCTATGACTTCTCTAAATCCATCCTATACTGTCGGATATCAAATAGATGAAGCTTTAAAACTTCACCAAAAACAGTTAAACAAACATCAAAGATATGAAAAAGTAATTGAATCGCTTGAATTAGTTGGCATACCAAATCCGAGAGAGAAATACAGAGAATACCCCTTTAAACTTAGCGGCGGGCAAAGACAAAGAGTTATGATAGCCATCGCAATGGCTTGCGAGCCTAAGCTATTGATAGCTGATGAACCGACAACTGCACTTGATGTAACCATTCAAGCCCAGGTACTTGAGCTTATGAATCAACTTCAAAAGAAAAAACACACTTCAATACTTTTTATAACTCATGACCTTGGTGTAGTTTCACAGATAGCTGATGAAGTTGTTGTTATGTACAAAGGCCATATAGTTGAAAAAGCCAGTGCGGAGGAACTTTTTAAAGACCCGAGGCATCCATATACAAAGGCACTTTTGCACTCCATTCCCATTCCCGGAGTTACTCCCAGAAAAGCAAGACTTGATACAATCGATGAAAATGTTGATTATCTCTCATTTCCCAAGGAGATTAGATGAGTAAAAATGTATTTGAGATAAAAAATTTAAAAAAATATTACCAAATCAATATGGGACTTTTTAAAAAGCCAAAGATAATCAAAGCTGTCGATGATATAAGTTTTGAAGTGAAAAAAGGTGAAGTTTTAAGTATAGTGGGCGAAAGCGGATGCGGTAAGTCAACTACGGCAAAGCTTATTTTAAAAATAGAAGAAGCCACAGAGGGAAAGATACTTTTTGAAGGAGTTGACATATCCAAACTTACAGGAGAATCGCTCAAAGAGTATAGAAAAAAAGTTCAAATCATTTTCCAAGACCCATACTCATCTTTAAACCCAAGATGGAAAGTAGGAAGGATTATAGGTGAACCACTTGAACTTAACAGTAATTTGAGCAAAAAAGAGATAAAAGAGAGAGTTTTATATCTTATGGATAAAGTCGGTATGCACCCCGAGTGGTACGACAGATATCCTCACCAGTTTTCAGGCGGACAAAGACAGAGGATAGGCATAGCAAGAGCTTTGTCACTAAACCCTGAAGTCATAGTATGCGATGAGCCTGTAAGTGCACTTGATGTATCCATTCAGGCACAGGTTTTAAATCTTTTGCTTGATTTGCAAGAGGAGTTTAAACTGACATATATATTTATCTCGCATGATTTAAGTGTAGTAGAGCATATCTCTGACAGAATTGTGGTAATGTACTTTGGTAAAATAGTAGAATCAAAAAATGTTGAAGATATTTTTATAAACCCCGAACATGACTACACAAAAAAGCTCATCAGTGCTATTCCGGTTATCAGAAAATAGAGTTTTAATCTTCCATTTGTTAAAATACAACAAACACTAAAAGGGATAGCTGTTGATAGATTTTACAAATGAGACTGATACAAATATAGATCTGGATCTTTGCGAAAAGATAACCGAAGAATTTACAAATGAAGATATCGAACTGGTATTAACTGACAGTAACCAAATACAAAATTTGAATAAACAGTATAGAGACATAGACAAACCTACCGATGTCATAAGCTTTCCGTTGGAAAAAATGTCAAATTCTCCTATCGGTATCATAGTCATAAATATTGATAAAGTCATAGAAAAATCAAAAGAGTTAAATCACAGCATAAATGATGAATTTACCCTGCTTTTTTTGCATGGACTTTTACATATTTTGGGATATGACCATGAAATTGACAACGGTGAAATGAGAAAGAAGGAAAAAGAGATGATTTTAAAATACTCTTTACCAAAAAGTCTGATAGTCAGGAGTACATAGTGGAATATCTTATATTTGTTCTCTCTTTGAGTGCTTTGATATATGGAGCTGATTTTATCATAAACGAATCAGAAAGAATCGCACTTCATTTCAATATATCATCTTTTGTCATAGGTGCTTCTTTGGTAGCGGTTGGAACAAGTCTACCTGAAATGGCTGCCTCAATGACGGCGAGTTATTATCACAAAAGCGATATGGCTGTTGCAAATGTAATAGGAAGTGTGATTTTTAACATCTCTTTGGTTTTGGGGCTGGTTTTTTTAGTAGCAAAAAAAATAAATCCCAAAAGAGACCTTTTTACAAAAGACAGTGCATGGGGACTCTTTCCGGTTCTTATCTTTATACTGATGATAATTGACGGAAAAATAGGCAGAGTTGACGGGGTACTGTTTTTGTTTGTTATGGTTGCATATGTCATCTTTTTATCTTCTGATGCAAAAGAGTTGACTAACGAAATAGACGAAAGTTTAAAAAAGGAGAAATTTAACTGGCTAAAAAGTATCCTTCTGCTTGGTATAGGGTTTGTTTTGGTTGTAGGTGGAGCTGATTATACTATACAAAGTGCCTCATCTATAGCAAGAGGTTGGGGAGTTAGTGAATGGCTTATATCACTGCTTCTTATAGCTTTTGGTACCAGTTTGCCCGAACTTGTCGTAAGTATCAAAGCTGCAAGAAAGGGAAATGCCGATATGGCTATAGGAAATATAATCGGCTCAAATGTGGCAAATTTCAGCATGGTATTGGGAACAAGTGCACTTATAAACCCCCTCTTGGTTAATGTTCAAAAAAATATATTTGATATCATTGCTGTTCTTGTTGTTTCGGTAATGCTGGTTTTTATCACCGCAAACAGACTCTACTCCAAATCGGCAGGAATTGTTTTACTTGCTGTATTGGCATTGGTATTGCAAAACAGCATTATGGTCGGCTAAAATTAATTTGTTCTTTTGATATACCCCAATTCATAAAGCTTGTCATATATCTTTGAAACTATTTTACCGGCTGCATGTCCTCCGTGGCCCCCGTGCTCAACAAGTACGGTAACGGCATATTTTGGGTGTCTGTATGGTCCGTATGTAGTCAGCCATGCATGAGAACGCTTAAAGTAGGTTAACTCATTCTCTTTCATTCTCTTTTTTTCTTCCTGAGGTATACCCACAACCTGTGCAGTTCCCGTCTTTCCGGCAAGTGTAATCTTTGTACTTAAATAATTCGTAGCAGTACCATGTGGCGAATTACAAACTTCATACATCGCTTTTCTTATAGTCCTTACATATCTTGACTCTTTTTTGGAAAAAATAAGGCTGTTTTTAAATGAAATATTTTCACTTCCTATCTTTTTTATAAAATGGGGAGTAACGGTATGGCCTGTAGCTATCATGGCTGTATATCTTGCTATTTGCATAGGAGTGACCAAAAAATACCCCTGACCGATAGATGTTATGATAGTTTCACCCTGAAACCAAGGTTTTCCATACCTGGCAAGTTTCCATTTTCTTGAAGGCAGTATTCCTTTTGATTCCCCAAAAAGGTCAACCCCTGTTTTTTGACCAAAACCAAATTTGTCCAAAACTTTTGAAATATTATCTATGCCTACTTTCAAACTTCCTTTGTAAAAATATACATCACAACTCTCTCTGATAGCTTTTATCATATTTACCTTATGGTGTCCCTCTTTTTTCCAACATCTAAATTTTCTGTTTCCAAGCTCTATATATCCCGGATCATAAAAAATAGTATTTCTGTTTATATATCTGCTGTCCAAAAAAGAGAGACCAACACCCGGCTTTACAATAGAGCCCGGAGGATAAAGTCCGTTTATCAGTTTGTTTGTAAAAGGATGGTTGAAATCGGTTGATATTTTTTCCCACTCTTTAAAACTTATACCATTTACAAACTTGTTAGGATCAAATCCAGGATATGAACCGGCTGAGAGTATGGAGCCGTCTCTTACATTCATTACTATAACTGCTCCACTTTTACCTTTAAAGAGTTTGGCTATATACTCTTCAAGTCTTACATCGATACTCAGAGTTATATTTTTTTTAGTCGGTTCAACCTTTTTAAGAACTTTAACCTCTTTGTTGTATGCGGAAACTTCACTGACTTTTACACCCGCATTTCCTTCAAGTACTTTGTTGTAATACTTTTCTATAGAACTTTTTCCCGTAAAACCCGTCAAGTTTGCAACAAAATCATTTCTTACATCTTTTATATTTGCTTTAGCAACATACCCCAAAACATGTGACAAGATTTCTCCATAGGGATAAAATCTTTTAGAAGCCGGAACAATCTTAATATCACTATCCATAGAAATTTCTGAAAAATATGGAATTATCTCATTATACGGTATAAATCTTACTACTTTGATATATTTATGCACATAGGCAGAATCTTTTTTCAAATACTCCTTTTTTAACTTTTCAAATTTTAACTTTGGAAAAAATTTTATAAGTTTTTCTATCTTTGCATTTAATATATGGATTTTTGATTTTTTACTTAGGCGAGGTTTTAACTCTATGGCAAATCCCAACTTGTTCACTGCCAGGGCTACACCGTTATTGTCTCTTATGATGCCTCTTAGAGGCGGAATATCTTCTGTTTTTATGATATTGTTTTGTGCAATTTGTGAATATAAAGCATTTGATTTTACTGATATATAGTAAATTTTAACTATCAAAATAAAAAGTATAGTTATAAAAATTCCTATGGCTATTTTAACACGTATCAAAACAGTACCGCCACTATCAAAAAATCGGTTACAATATATAAAAAATATTTTATATCAAATGAAGGTAGCTCAAAATCAAAAAGATAAGCCAAAATCAAATTTACCAAATAATATCCTATATATGCATTTAATATATGGAAAAAGATTTTATAGTTTTTCTCATTGAAAAATCTCTCTATTTTGTCAATTATAAAAAAATAGTATATGGCAAAAAAGAGCAAAAATGACAGAGGAATAAAACCTTTGTCTACCTCAATAACAATTATGTATACAAAGGCAAGCACAACTCTAAAAAGATACTCTTTTGAGTAAATATGTTTTACTATAAAGTAAAAGGCGACTCCGTACAAAGGGGTGAGATAAATATATATTGAAGTCAGAGACTCATAAATTACCAACAATAAAAAAATAAAAAGATATTTTAAATTTGTTTTATAAATGCTATTTCGTTGCATACCGGAAAATGTTTACATTTTATACAATCAGCCCAAATTTTTTGTTCGGGTAATTTATCCTTCTCAATCTCTTCAAAGCCGATTTTTTGAAAAAATTCTCTTTCGTATGTCAGGGCAAAAACCGACTCAACCCTCAATTTTTCACCTTCATTTATCAAAAAATTTACTAGATTTTTGCCTATCCCTTTACCTCTGTAATTTTTATCAATAATGATACTTCTTATCTCGGCAAGTTGTTTTGAAAATATATGAAGTGCACAAAAACCTACTATTTTTTCTTCAATTCTAGCTACTACATATGAGCGGATATTTTGTGCTATCTCATCATCACTTCTTGGCAGTATAACACCGCTTTGCACTTCGGGTTTAACAAGATATTGCATTTGTTCTATATCTTTAAGCGTTGGTTTTTCATATGTTATAGACATTATGACTACTCCACCAATCCTTACCCAAAAAGTGAGTGAAATATCACATCATTTGCTTTTTGGATACCTCTTTTTTTTAGATTTGAGACCATAACTGCACCGGGAAACTCTCTTTTTAGTTTTGAAAGCTCTTTTTGGTTCAGCTTGTCGATTTTTGTAAAAATCTCTATGATATTTTGATCTTCTCTTTTGATAAAGCGTAAATAATCTCTTACATCTTTATCAACTTTTTGTGTGGGATGTCTGGCATCCAGCAAATGCACAAAAGTTCTAATAGAAACTCTGTTTTTTATAAAATCTGTCAAGTTTTTACTCCACTCTTCTTGGAGTGATTTTGAAACTTTGGCATATCCAAAGCCCGGCAGGTCAACAAATCTGGCCATATATTTTTCTTCATCATTTTTATATATTACTTCAAAAAAATTGATAAGCCTTGTTTTTCCCGGAGTTGATGACTTTTTGGCCAAATTCTTTTTGTTGGTAAGTGCATTTATAAATGAGCTTTTACCGACATTGCTTCTGCCTAAAAATGCAACTTCACTGATGCCCTCTTCAAGAAGATTATCTTTTGTGCTGGAAGAGGTTATAAAATTAGCTTCAACTATATTTATCATCTAATAATCTCCTTTTCACTGAAACGAGTTTCAGTGAAAATTCCCCTCACTAAAGCTTTGCCTTCGGCAAGAGAAATCCTCATAGTTTTATTTTTCATTTATATTTTTGAAATATGAGTATTTCACTGCTTTTTATCTTCCACTTTAAAGATAAATTTAACAGGCTTGTTGCCACTGCTTTTTACATCATATTTGCCATTTAACTGGTCAATTGTTATATCATCACCATATATTTTTTTATGTGTATCTATATCTTGCAAAAAAGCATTGCCGATAAAACGATAATATTTTTTTAACGGGTTGTAAATGATTTTATTTGCATATCCGGCATAATGTTTTTTATTTAGTATGAGTTTAAATTTTGCCTTCCCTGTTGCGGTATATTTGACAGGGTTTTTGTTTTTATCAAAATTTATTATCAAATTGTCTGATGTTATAGTATCATAGCCCTTTATAACTTTTACATTTCCTGTAAATTTGGATATAAGCTTGGCTTCATCAGCCTCAAAGTGTTTTGATGTTATTTCAACATTTTCACTTTTTGCCATCACTATAGAGACAAGCACCATGCAAACTATTAATACTTTTTTCATTTTTCCTCCATTTCGATATCCGCTTTTATATTGTCTGCCAACAATCTTTTTTGTTTTTTGTAGTATATAAATGAACTTCCCTTGACTTTGCTTTTTTTATAAGTTGCTATAAAAAAAGTATCAGATGAAAGTATATCTTTTTTTAAATTATATATGACTTTTTGACTCTTAAGTGTTTGGTCATTGCTGTCTTTGTATAAAACATTGCCCAAAAGAGTAAGTATATCATTTTTCATTATTCCTTTTTTTGCCCATAGTTGTTCACTTTCGGTATTATCTTGTTTATTTGAAAAAATATCATAAAGTACATATCTGTTTTTATATCTTTTTGCAACTTTGGACTGAAGATATGCTGTTATGCCTTCATAAGTTATATTGTAAATTTTACTCTCTTCGAGCTCCATCAAAGGAGTATTTACCAAGTCAGCCGTAATATTTAAAGTTTTTGATTTTTGATAAAACAAAAAAGTAGATGACAATACAAAAAACAGAACAAATACCATAAAAAATCTTACACCCAATGTTTCACAAACCTCTCTTTCAAGTCACACTGCTCTAAAAGTATCTCTATCATTTCTCTTACCACTCCATCTCCTCCGCCTCTTTTAAGTACGGTTTTGGCAGCCTTTTTTGCATATATACAGGCATCACTCGGTGCAAAGGAGTATCCGACTTTCTCCAGTATGGGAGTATCATTTATATCATCTCCTATATAAGCAACTTCACTGTATCTTATGCCCTCTTCTTTTAAGATTTCATCTAATTTTTCCAATTTCTTTTTTACGCCCTGGTAAAGATAGGTGATATGAAGTTCTTTGGCTCTGCTTTTTACTATATTTGACTCACGCCCGGTAATAATTGCTGTTTTTATTCCTAATTTATTCAGTGTTACGATACCCAGTCCATCTTTTACATTGAAAGTTTTTATCTCATTTCCGTTGCTGTCATAGCTTATATCACCATTGGTCATACAGCCGTCTACATCAAAAACTACAAGTTTTAGCATTATAAAACACCCTTTGTACTTGGTGTTTTTATACGTTTATTTTTTTGCAAGGCTCTTCTTAATGTTACAGCAAAGGCCTTAAAAGCTGCTTCTACGATGTGATGCTTGTTGTTTCCTCTCTCTTTTACAATGTGGGCATTAACAGATGCATTAAAAACCAGGGCTCTAAAAAACTCTTCAGCCAATTCTGCATCAAACTCACCGATTTTGCCAAAAACAGGCACTTCATAAACCAGATAAGGTCTGTTTGAAAGATCTATCGCACATTTTACACTTGCTTCATCCATTACTATGGTACTGTCAGCAAATCTCTCAATTCCTTCTACGGGATAAATTTCATTTTTCAAAGCTTTTCCCAAAACTATGCCAACATCCTCAACACTGTGGTGAAAGTCTACATCCAAATCACCTTTGCAGGTAATATTTAAATCTGTCAGTGAATGTTTTGAAAATGATTCAAGCATATGATCAAAAAAACCTATACCGGTATCTACACTGCTCTTGCCAGAACCGTTTAACTCTAAAGTCAGCTCTATGTCAGTCTCTTTTGTTTTTCTTTTTATCTCAGTCATAATTATTACTTCCTTACTATAAATGCACCGGCAAAATTACCGCTTTTTATAAAGTCTCTTGCCTCGTTTTCACTTTTAAATCCGTTTAGCCAAACTCTGTATATAGGTTTTCCTTGATAAACTCCCCTGACTATAACGGTATTGTATCTGTTGTGATAATTGTTATATCTGTTTTGATATATTTTTGCACCCTCTTTTCTCCTGAATGATCCGATTTGTACATAAAAATTACTAAGCCTGACTGATTCTTTTTTGGCTGAAGGCTCTAAAATTTTACCGTTAAAACCAAGTACTTCAAGCCTTACAGGAGCTGTTCCGCTGGCAACAACACCTAACTTTTTTGCTGCAGCATAGGAGAGGTCGATGATTCTGTTTTTAACAAAAGGACCTCTGTCGTTTATTCTTACAATTGTACTTTTTCCGTTTAACAGATTTGTTACTTTCACTACTGTATTCATAGGCAGAGTTTTATGGGCTGCGGTCATGGCATACATATCATACCATTCGCCGTTGGATGTTTTCTTGCCATGAAAATTAGGCCCGTACCAACTGGCTATCCCTCTGTAAATATTTCCTGTTTTTACTACGGTGGGATAATACATTTTTCCGCCAACCATATATGGTCTCATAGTAGCTCTTTGTACACTTGCGGAATTATTGACTCTATGAGTTTTCAGTGGCTTGTAATTTCCACTGTAATAGCCACCGTAATAATTCCTTGAGGAGCAGCCTGCAAACAGAAGCATTAAAATAAATGCAAATGAAATATTTCTAATTTGGTATGACAATTTTTACTCCGGGCTTTAAAAGAGAATTTTTCATATTGTTTGCTTTCATTATTTTTTTAACTCTTACTTTAAATTTTTTAGATATCAAGGATAGAGTGTCACCTTTTTTTATGGTATATTTAACTATTCCTGGACCGGTTGAAGGAATGATGAGTCTTTTTCCCAGTCTTAAAAAATTACTTTTTAAATGGTTAAAGTCTTTTATTATTTTGTATGATATGCCAAATTTTTTACCGATTTTGTAAAGTGAATCACCTCTTTTTATGATATAAACATAAAATTTTCTATTGTTTTTTGAAGGTTTATAATTTTTTTGAAACAGAGAGTATTTATTGTATGGGATATAAATAGTATATTTTTTGCTGTATGGCGGAGTAAAAAAGTATCTTAGCTGAGGATTGTACTCTTTTATGGTTTTGGCTGAGAGATGGATACTCTCTGCAATACTTTGAAGAGAAACTCCTCCTTTAACTTCAATAGAAGCCAGAGTATAAGTGCTTCCTCTGTTCATGAGGTGGTCTGCCCTGTTTTCCGCTATAAAGTCTTCATCATTGGAAAGATTTGCCATCATAACAATCTTTCTTATATACATCCTGCTCTCTTTGGGCAGATATTTTTTCCTGCTGTCAAGCAACAAACTCAAATCATCACTGCCAAGCTTTTTTATAACTCTGCTTAGTTTTCCTTCACCG
>CAZMKH010000010.1:0-18116 GCA_964566455.1 uncultured Campylobacteraceae bacterium
CTTTCTCCAAAAGTCTTGCCGCAATTTTGGTTGACTGCGGATACAAATCCATAGGTAGATAGTGAGTACTTATGTCTATCTCATCTTTTAAAGGCATAAGCACATCTCTTGCAAATTGTACTTGATGGCTTGAAAGTGCTTTTTTTGCCAAATCTGTAGCCACTTCAATAGACTTTGGACCACCGTCAAATCTATATGCAATAACATCATTTTCGATAGGCACAAGTCTCAAAGTCGGATCAGCTTTTAAAGCTTTGTCGAATGACTTTGAAGCATCAAGCAAATATTTCTTGGCGTCACTGACTTTATTTTTTTGCAAAGCATCTATAGCTTTTAGCGTATCATTTAAACCTTTTTGGATATCTTTTGAAGCAAGTTTAAACTTTTTACTCTGGAAAGATACCTCTTTGTTGATGGCATTTTTTGAATGGGTTGACCCTACGACTTGATTCATTTTGTTTGCACCAAATGATGAAACTCCAAACAGCATTGAAGCCAATGCCAGTGAAACTATAACTTTTCTTCTCATCTCTAACTCCTTTTATGAATGAATTGTGAAATTATATACTAAGAAAAGTAAACAAAAGTAAATAAAAAAAGTTGATAGCTATGCTATAAAGTTATAATAATAAAAGTAGGATTTTATAATTTTATAAGTTATCGTGTTCATGGAAGGAATAAAAAGAAGTGATAAAAATATAGACAGAGAATCAAAACTCTGCCTATATTTTTCCTTCTAAAACCATCTGTTTTAAAACTCTTTTTAAAACTTTACCGGTAGCATTCTTGGGAAGTTCGTCTACAAAGTAAATATTTTTTGGTATTTTAAAGTTTGCCAAATGGTTTTTGAGATATTTTTTTATATCGTTTTCGTTAAGTGCGTCTTTGTATTCATCTTTTAAAACAACAAAAGCTACAGGCACTTCATCAGAAGTTTGCTCATCTCTTTTGCCTATGACCGCGGCTGCATCAACCTCATCAAGCTGATAAAGAAGCTCCTCTATCTCTCTTGGGTATATATTGATACCTTTTGAAATGATAAGGTCTTTTTTCCTATCTTTTATAAAAATGTATCCGTCCTCATCTATGCTAACTAAGTCACCGGTTTTGAGCCAACCGTTTACTATAGTCTCTTTTGTAGCATCCTCTCTTTTATAGTATCCCTGCATTACGCAATCACCCTTGACTATAAGCTCCCCTACTTCGTTCAAAGGGACTTCTACCATCTCTTCATCCACCGCTTTTACCTCATATCCAGGGAGTGCCGGACCTACTGAGAGAGGTTTTTGAAGCTCAAGTCTATTTACAGCAACTACAGGAGAGCATTCGCTAAGTCCATACCCTTCAAGCAGCTTTGCTTTTGGAAATTTGACTTTGAAATCTTGTAAAACTTTTTCATTTAGAGCTGCTCCGCCGCTTACAAAAACTCTTATTTTGTTAAACCACATAAAGTACCAAGGTACTTTAGCTTTATTAAGAGCATTATAAACTGTAGGAATACCTAAAAAGATGGTTACTCTTTTTAAAAGCACCTGTTTTAGCACATTTGAAAATGGAAAGATTGACTTGACTATAACTATACTTGAAGCCGTATAAAAAGGAAGCAGTACAGTTGTAGTCAAGGTAAAAGAGTGAAACATAGGAAGATATACTACAAATCTATCCTTTGGAGTTAAATGGATGATTTTATTTATCGCCACAAGATTGGAAAATATATTTTTATAGCTAAGCATTGCACCTTTCGGCTTTCCTGTAGTTCCTGAAGTATAAACTATGCAAGCGGTATCTTCTAAAGTAGGAGGAGTGCTAAGCTGCTCATGAGTTTCAAGGCTTTCAGCTATCTCGATAAAGCTATAATTTCTCTCATCAAGTTTTTTATACTCTCCGGTCCATACAATCTTTTCTATCTTAGTTGTATCAAGAAGCCCTGCAGTCTCTTTTGCAAATTTTGGTGAGCTAACGAGTAGCTTTGCTTCACAATCACCAAGTATATACTCATACTCATCTTTTTTTAAAAAAGTGTTGATAGGTACTACTATAGCACCTATCTTTGAAACCGCAAAAAATGATACCGTAAACTCTTCAGAATTTTCTACGATAAGAGCGACTTTATCACCATTTTTTATACCGCTAAACTCCAAAAATCTTGAAAATGTATCTATCTTTTGTTTTAATCTTAAATTGCCTATTTTTCTTTTGTCTACAAAAAGTACAGGCTTGTTTGGAAAATTTTTGGCATTTTCCTTTATCATTTCATAGAAATTATTATATTTGCTTTCACTCATTTTTAAAACCTGTATTTAAACCCTACGGTTAACAAGTGCGCTGATATATCTTTAAAGGTTCCCACTATTCCATTTATGTTGCCATCCGATGCACTTATAGTTCTATCCTCTTTCTCATCATATAGATATGACATTCCAATGCTAACTTTTTTACTGTATTTATACTCAAAACCGACAGAGTATAGTTTTGCATCAGCATCCGGAAGCTCAAACCCCAGTGTTCTAGAAGGTATTGGGGAATTATCTATGGCAAAACCTGCCATCAGTTTTAGTTTGTCACTGTATTGATGGGTTATGCCTATTCTATATGTATTTGTATCTTCCCAATTTTTATCTTTTGGCTGCCCAAGCACCGCTTCTACAATAGGGTCATCAAAATTAAAATCCAAATCTTTGTACTTGGACCAATAAACTCTCTCATAGACAAACTCTATGGTAGTTTTTTGTTTAAAAGTATATGCAACTGCAATATCCAATGTTGCCGGAAGAGGAATAGATACATTTGCATTTGTATCATATGGTATTAATGTACCGGCATCAGCAAGATTATGAGTCAATAGATATTTATTTATATATCCGTTTGCTGTTCCGTCTTCTCTCAGATTTACTTTAGATCTGTAGGTTGTTGCAAATTTCAAATCACTATTTGGTCTATACGAAGCTGCCAAATTATATCCAAAAGAGATATCATCTCCATTCATATCTTCTGAATATGTCGGGCCCAAAGGTGGTAAATTTCTTGTTGCCTTAACCCTTCCTGTACTGTAAACTGCACGTATACCTCCACCGATGGCAAAATTGCTGTTTACTTTATAAGCAATTGTTGGATTGATTTCTATCACTTTTAAAGTAAACTCTTGCGCACTTGCCTGTTCAACAGCACCATTCCATCTTTTTGAAAGACCACCCGGTGCAGTTATACTCAATCCATATCTGATTTTACCGTATGCTTTTGAAGAAAAATGTCCTGTAGGCAGCAAAAACTGCTCACTTATTGACTTATCATCTGCAGGTACACCTGCAACAGTACCATCATACTCTATTCTTGGAAGATTTATATATGTCAAACCAAGCTCAAGCAGGTTTGCATCATCATTCCAAACCATATTTGCAGGGTTGTAATAACTTGCATCTGCACCGTTTGCATTTGCGACATAGGCTGCACTCAGTGCTACAGAGTTTAAAGACTGCTCAGGTATCTTATATCCGGCAGCATATATCGTCGTAGCTGCACAGGCACTTAAAAGCACCAAACTTTTTTTTGAAAACTTCATATGCTCTCCTTGTGTGTATTATTTTTCTATCAAACTATAAAGCAATTTTATCTCTTCAGGCCAAATACTCTCATCAATCGTCTCAAGTATCAAAGGTATATCATCCATTCTATCATCATTCATTATATACTTAAAAGCATCCAGCCCTATTTTACCTTTTCCAAGGCTGTCATGTCTGTCCACCCTGCTTCCAAGCTCAGGCTTGGAGTCATTTATATGCATGCCCTGGAGATATTTAAAACCCACTATCTCATCAAACTGTTTGAATGTTTTATCATAAGCCTCTTTGGTTCTGATATCATAACCTGCTGTAAACATATGACAGGTATCTATGCAGACTCCTATGCGGCTTTTATCCTCTATGCCGTTTATAATATATGCCAAATGTTCAAACTTGTATCCCAAGTTGCTTCCTTGGCCCGCAGTATTTTCTATCACCATACAGACTTTATCACTCTCTTTGATAGCATAGTTAAGTGACTCCACTATAAGGTCCAAACACTCCTCTTCGCTTATAAGTTTCAAGTGGCTTCCCGGATGAAAATTTAGTTTTTCAAGCCCCAAAAGTTCGCATCTTTTTACTTCATCTATAAATGCTTTAAGGGATTTTTCTCTTTTTTCTGGATCGGGATGTCCTAAATTGATAAGATAACTATCGTGAGGCAAAACATGCTTCGACTTGATACCGCTTTCTTCCAACGCCTCTTTAAATTTGGCTATTACTTTTTCATCATACGGTTTTGCCACCCACTGTCTTTGGTTTTTGGTAAAAAGTGCAAATGCTTTGGCTCCAATATTCATAGCATTTTTAGGAGCATTAAAAACTCCCCCGCTTGCACTTACATGGGCTCCGACATATTTCACTGTCTTATCCTTCTAAGTTTTATTAAAAAATGATTTGAAAAATCTTTAAAGTATAACTTATCACTGCTGATAATATACTTTATATGAATATTTTTTTTATCAATATTTTGTACAAATCCATCCTTACTCTTTTTAAAGCCTGTTTTTTCAAAGATAGGCTTTTTATTTAGTACATTTTCAAGCAGAGTTTCAGGATAAAGCGGACTTAAAAATCTTGCATTGAACTCTTTTTTACTAAAACAGTGAGAATTTATACAAATATCATCACTTATCTTTATATCCAAAACAGGAGCAGAAACATCAAAAAGCTGAAGCTCGGTATAATTGTCACCATACTTCAAAAAGCCCGTATCATTAAATCTAAGATTTTTCATCTTAATAGCAACTATATAGCTCTCAGACTTTTTTATCTCTCTTTTGACACTACAACCGCTAAACAACAAAAGAAAAATCAAAACTATATATCTCAACCCTAAATCCTATATCCTTAATCCTGATATTATATCAAACATTATATAATTCTCTTATGATTTGTAAAAATATGAACTCATTTATTGTAATGGATATAGTCAAAGAGGCCTTGAAATATAATGATGCCGTGCATTTTGAAGTGGGGCAGCCTGATATTCCGCCTTCACCAAAAGTCAAAGAAGCTTTAAAAAATGCAGTGGAAAATGACCTATTTTCATATACGGAAAGTTTTGGCATATACGATTTAAGAGAAAAGATTTCAAATGAGTACAAAAAAAATTATGGTGTCAATGTAGAGCCTTCGAGAATACTTTTGACTCCGGGAACAAGCGGAGCTTTTTTGGTTGCTTACGCCATAGCTTTAAAGCATAAAGGAAGGCTTGGATTTAGTGATCCGGGGTATCCCTGCTATAAAAACTTTGCCCATCTTTTGGATATAAAACCCATATCATACAATATAGGCAAATTCAACGAATACCAGCTAAGAGTTGAAGATATTAAGAAAAAAAGCATAGATGCTCTTCAGATATCTTCACCCGCAAATCCTACCGGCAATATCTACAGCAGTGACAATTTAAAAGAGTTGGTTGAATACTGTGACAAAGAGGGTATCAACTTTATCTCAGATGAGCTTTACCATGGGCTTACTTATGAAACAAAGGCAAATACAGCTTTGGAATTTGGTGAAAATGTATTTGTTATAAACGGTTTTTCAAAATACTACTGTATGCCAGGCCTTAGGCTTGGCTGGCTGATAGTTCCAAAAAATCAGATAAGAAATGCAGAAATAATTGCGCAAAATCTCTTTATCTCAGCTCCCACTCTCAGCCAATATGCGGCACTTGAAGCCTTTGATAAAGAGTATCTCTTTGCTACAAGAGAAAAATTTAAACAAAGAAGAGACTTTTTATACAGCGAACTAAGCTCCATCTTTCAGATAGATGCAAAACCTGAAGGTGCTTTTTATCTTTGGGCAAATATATCCAAATACTCCAACAACTCTTATGAATTTTCAAAAAAACTTCTTAAAGATATCCATATAGCAACAACACCGGGGGTAGACTTTGGAGAAAATGAGACAGACAAATATATAAGATTTGCCTATACCAGAGAGATAGAGCATATGAAAGAGGGAGTTGAGAGATTAAAAAGATATCTCTAAGAAAATTTTTAGTATAATTTCGTCTCCTAACCAAGTATACTTTTACTTACATGTTTGTGGCCCCTTCGTCTAGCGGTTAGGACACCGGCCTCTCACGCCGGTAACACGAGTTCGAGTCTCGTAGGGGTCACCATTCATATAAAATCATATTATGCTATAATTTCAAAAACCAACCTCAAAGAGGCTTCTTTCATGAAAAAATTTTTATTTGCAATACTTGTTTGCACTATCTATCTTCAGGCTACTATCAATGTAACAGTAAGCATATTGCCTCAAAAATATTTTGTTAAACAAATTGCAGGGGACTTGGCAAATGTACAGGTAATGGTGCTACCGGGGAGTGAGCCTGCCACTTATGAGCCGAAACCAAAACAGCTTTCACATTTGATGAAGTCTAAAATATATTTTGCTATAGGAGTTCCATTTGAGAGAAACTGGCTTGCAAAGTTTAAAGAGATAAACCCTAAAATAATAATAGTAGATACTTCCAAGGATATCAAAAAAAGAGTGATGAGCAGTTCATATAATCTTGAAAAGAAAAAAATATCAAGTTCACTTGCACTAGATCCTCATATTTGGCTATCTCCAAAGCTGGTAAAAATCATGGCAAAAAATATTGCCGATACTTTTATAAAAATCGATCCTGTACATAAAAAGAGGTATCTCTTAGGATTGGAAAAATTCACCAAAAAGGTATCATCTTTGCAAAAATATGCTCATAAAAAACTAGATCATCTAAAACATAGGGAATTTATGGTTTTTCATCCTGTATGGGGGTATTTTGCAGATGAGTTTGCTCTAAAACAGATACCTGTCCAAATAGAAGGTAAAAATCCAACTCCAAAAACTCTAATCAACCTCATAAAATATGCAAAAAGTAAAGATATAAAAGTGATATTTGTTCAGCCGGAGTTTTCAAAAAAGAGTGCGGAAGTGATAGCAAGAAATATCGGCGCCAAAGTTGTTACCCTCGATCCGCTCTCTCCAAATTGGTCAAAAAGTATCAAACATGCCGTTGATGCTTTTGGGACATATCTTAAATGAATAGACCCATTATAGAGGTAAAAAACCTCAGCTTCTCTTATGACAAAGATAAAGTACTTGAAGATATAAATGTCAGTATAAAAAAGGAGGATTTTTTTGCCATTATAGGACCAAACGGTGGTGGAAAAAGTACATTTTTAAAACTTCTTCTTGGTATATTGAAGCCTGATAGCGGAAGCATAAAAGTTTTTGGCGGCGAAGTAGAAAAAAACTTTTTAAAGTTTGGATATGTACCGCAGGATACAGGGATAAATAAAAATTTTCCCATAAAAGTAATGGATGTAGTTTTGCAGGGGCGACTTGGAATATCTAAAAAATTCTGGGGATTTTCAAAAGATGATATTCATACTTGTAAAGAGGCTTTGAAAAAAGTCGGAGTATTGGAGTATCAGCACAAAAGGATAGCAGAGCTCTCGGGTGGTCAAAGACAAAGAGTTTTTATAGCAAGAGCTTTGGCGACGGATGCTGAAATTCTTATACTTGATGAACCCACTGCCAGTATCGACTCCAAAGGCCAGATATCTTTATATACGACTTTAAAAGAGTTAAATAAAGACAAGTGTATCATCACCGTAAGTCATGATGTAAATGTGGTTCTTGGTTTTGCAAACAAGGTGGCATATATAAACAAAACTCTTTATATCCATGATTCACCCGCATCAAATAAAGCAAAAATACTGCAAGATATCGGCTCTTCATCTTCACACATTTGCCCTATTGAACTTATGGTTAATGATAATATGTGCTTGCACTCCCATGCAAAAGGGAAAAACAATGCTTGAGATATTTTCATTTCCTTTCATACAGCACGCTCTTTTGGCAGCCTTACTTATAAGCATCTGTATAGGTATAGTAGGCTCTTTGGTAGTAGTGAACAGGATGGTTTTTTTAGCCGGCGGTATAGCTCACGGCTCATACGGAGGTATAGGATTGGCTATATATTTTGGCTTGCTGCCTCTTTTTGGAGCAACTTTGTTTGCCTCTTTACTAGCTCTTATCATTGCTGTGGTATCATACAAAAACAAAGAAAGAATAGACCCAGTTATAGGTGCTATGTGGGCTGCGGGAATGGCTTTGGGTATTATATTTACAGATTTGACTCCGGGGTACAATGTAGACTTAATGAGTTATCTTTTTGGAAGTATTATCTCTGTTTCAAAAAATGACCTATATATTATGGGCGGTTTTGATATAATCATTCTTGTGCTCGTATCAATGTTCCATAAAGAGTTGCTTGCCCTAAGTTTTGATAGAGAATTTGCAAGGCTCAGAGGTATAAAAGTAAAGCTTTTATACTATTTGTTGATAATATTGATAGCTTTGAGTGTGATTGTCAGCATTAGAGCAGTTGGACTTATCCTGGTTATTGCATTGATGAGTATCCCAACATATATAGCAGAAAAATTTTCAAGTTCACTTTATAAAATGATGTTTATCTCTTTTGTATTTACTTTGGTATTTAGCTTGTCAGGACTGATTTTATCATACTATTTCAATATAAGTTCCGGAGCTACCATCATTTTGGTAGCATCACTTTTTTTCTTTATGTTTTCACTGGTCAACATAAGATATTCAAAAAAATAAATCTTATTCTCTCTTTTCTATCTGTATTTATTATGCTTTTTACTATTTAATAAGTATATAATTACAACCTATATTTATTATAGATAAAACTTATTTTATAAGTTTATTTTATAATTATATAAAGCTCTTATATTAATTTTTCTTATTACTAATGTTACATAGCGTAACAAAAATATAACTTTTTTATATTAGAATTAATTATTTTTATATTTTTATTGACATATTAATAATTCTTATAATATACTGACTCCACTTGATAAAAAATACAAGGAGGTTTCATTGAAGAAAAAAGATGATAAAGTTTTTTCTCGTAAAAATAATATGATTGAAACTGATAACAAAGTCCAATCAAACAGCAGAAGAGAATTTTTTAAAAAAGGTTTGGCATATTCAGCCAGCGTTGTAGCGGCAAGCACTTTGATGCCGGTATCACTAAAGGCTGATGATGAAGCTATTTTAAAAGAACCAAAATGGGGTGAGAAACTCGGAGCTCCTACAAATGAGATGCCTTACGGTATGCCATCACCTTATGAACATAATGTAGTAAGAAGAACAACAGAGCTTCTCTCTTCAGGTGATTTTTATGCATCTGTTGCCATGTGTCCCATACAAGACTTAAACGGCATCATTACTCCGAATGGTCTATTTTTTGACAGATCTCATGCAGGTGTTGCCCAGGTCGATCCAAATGAGTACAGACTCATGATACACGGCCTTGTTGAAAATCCGATTGTTCTTACACTTGATGAACTCAAAAGATTTCCAAGAGAATCAAGAATTCATTTTATAGAGTGCCCTGCAAACGGTTCAACAGGTTGGAGAGGTCCTCAGTTTAACTCACTGCAGTTTATGAAAGGTATGATGAGTTGTGCTGAGTGGACCGGTGTAAAAGTCTCTACTATTTTAAAAGAGGTAGGGGTCAAACCAAATGCCAAGTGGGCTTTGGTCGAAGGAAGTGACTCTTCTCATATGGGAAGAACAGTTCCTGTTGAAAAACTTCTTGATGATGCCATGATAGTTTATGCCCAAAATGGTGAAGCATTAAGACCTGAGCAGGGATACCCTGCCAGACTTTTGGTACCCGGATGGGAAGGAAACCTAAATGTAAAATGGCTTAGAAGAATAAAATTAAGCGATAAACCTTTCCACGCCAAAGAAGAAACTTCAAAATACACCATGCTTACTCCAAGCGGAAAAGCTATACAGTTTTTTTGGCCTATGGAAGTAAACTCTGTCATAACCAATCCTTGTCCGGAAAAACCATGGACCGATCTGAAAAAAGGTGATATAGTCGAGATAGAAGGACTGGCTTGGAGTGGTCAGGGCACCATAACTCATGTTGATATTACTTTTGACGGAGGCAAAAACTGGACTGAAGCAAATCTAAAAGGTCTTGTGCTTCCAAAATGCTGGACTAGATTTAGCTTTATGTACAAATGGGACGGCAAACCAATACTACTCTCAAGCAGAGCAACAGATGATACAGGCAATACTCAACCAACCATCGACCAAGAGGTCAAAGTCATGGGAGTTGAGGCAATATATCATAGAAATGCTCTTGTAACTTGGGAAGTTAAATCAAACGGGGAGGTAAACAATGTTCACATTAGAAGTTAAAAAATATATACTCAGTTTTGCTGTTGCCTCATCTTTAATGACTACCGGAGCATTTGCCAAAGCAGAAAAAAGTGTAGACGGTGCGATAAAATACCCTGTTAAAAACGGAAAATATACCGAATACAGAGTAAACACTCAAAAAGTTGGTGCAATTCATTACGGAAGAAAGCCAACAAAAAAAGAGATAAATGCCTGGAATATCGACATACTCCCTGATGGCACAGGGCTTCCTGAGGGTAAAGGTTCGGTTGAAGAGGGAAGTGACATTTATGACAGCAAATGTGCAATGTGTCACGGAGATATGGGAACGGGCGGAAAAGGTTATCCTACGCTGGCAGGAGGAGAAGGCTCCCTTAAAAATCAACTTGTTCATCCTGAAAATGGAGATGAACCGCCTATAAAAACCATAGGTAGTTACTGGCCTTATGCATCAACTCTTTTTTGGTACATTAAAAGCGCTATGCCTTTCAATCACCCAACAAGTTTGAGCGATGACCAGGTATATGCACTTACTGCATATCTTTTATCACTAAATGACATAACCATAGACGGTCAGGAATTGGATGATGACTATGTACTTGACAAAAAGAAATTTTTGAAAATAAAAATGCCAAACAGGGATGGTTTTTACCCAAATGTTGATGCCAAAAATGGTCCGGAAATAATGAAAAAGTTTTTGAGCAACCCTAAAAACTACGGTACCGGTACAAGATGTATGCATAACTGCCCAAGGGCAAAAGTAGTACATATAAAAAATGAATTGAATGATTTTCATCCTGCTCTCAGTGAAGTTAGAGACTTGCCAAAACCTAAAAAAGAAAAGGGTGTTAAAAGTAAAGCTCAAAAATTGTATGAAGCTACCTGTAAAGCATGTCATGGTAATCCGGTTGTCGGCGCTCCTGTAGTTGGAGATAAAAAAGCATGGGCTGAAGTTATCAATAAAGGCATGAGCAATGTATATCAAAATGCTATAAACGGTAAAAACGGAATGCCGCCAAAAGGTGGAAATCCAAGTTTAAGCAATGACCAGATAAAAGAGATAGTTGATTATATGGTCAAAGAAAGCAAATAAATTAAAAGGAGAACAGATGAAGTTTGCAAAAACACTCTTGCTATCTTCCGTTATTGGAAGTTTGGTTGCAGTTTCCGGTTTTGCCGGCAATGATGCCCTTATAAAAAAAGGTGAAAAAATCTTCAATACCAAGAAGCTAGCAAACTGCCTGGCATGCCATGCGGTTAACGGGAAAAATATTAACAATCCCGGAAGTCTTGGGCCAAAGCTAACAGGACTGGCTAATTATCCCGAGGATTATCTGTACAACAAGATATACAATCCGTACACTACAAATCCTATAACGGCCATGCCGGCATTTGGACTTAATGGTGTACTACAACCAAGTGATATTAAAGCGGTAGTTGCTTATTTAAAAACTATAAAATAAATCTAAGGAGAATGAAACATGCAAAGAAGAAATTTTTTTAAAGTAGGAGCTGCATTGGTAGCAGCAGCGGTAGCACCAAGAATGGTTATGGCAGAAGAGTATAGAAAAACAAAGCCAAAAGCTTGGACGGTTAAAAATGATGAAAAATCAAAAAAACCCTCTATGGAAGGTACTGAAGAAGCCATTAAACAAATATTTGGAACAAATGAAACAATAGACGGAAAAATAAATCTAAAAGCTCCGGATATTGCAGAAAACGGAGCAGTTGTACCGATTACTATAAAAACCAAACTGCCTGCAACCCAAATAGCAGTTTTCCAAAGTGCAAACCCTGAAGCAACTGTAGCAGTATTTGATGTACACAAAAACTCAATCCCTAACTATTCTATAAGAATCAAAATGCAAAAAACAGGATATGTTACAGTAGTAGCAAAAGCTGACGGTAAACTTTACAGGACCAAAAAGCTTGTTAAAGTAACTATCGGTGGATGTGGTGGTTGATAAAACCGAGTTATCAAATCAAATAAAAACTAAGTAATAAACAGAAAGGAAAAGAGAAGAATGAAAAAAATAAGAATTAAAGCAAAAGAAAAAAACGGAATAGTAACTGTAAAAGCTATGATAAAACACCCAATGCTAAGTTATATACAGGCAAAAAAGAAACACAAAAAAGCCAACTTTATAACTTATATAGTCGCAAAAGCAAACGGTGAAACAGTTTACGAAGTAAGTACCAGCCAATTCTTGTCCAAAAATCCATATATAAAGTTCCAATTTAGAGGAGCCAAAAAGGGTGATAAGATAGAAATAACTGCCAAAGACTTAAGTGGTGATAGTGTTACGACTAAGGCTAAAATCAGATAATCATTTTAAATGATTAAAACGAAGGAGAAACTATGATAAAGAAGATATTGAAAGTCTCGGCCATTGCAGCTGTTACTGCAGTAATGCTAAATGCGGCAAACTACAATACTCAAGCCGAAAAAGACAGAATGGCATTAAGAGATTACATGATGAAAAAATTCTCAAATCCTTTAGAAAACAGGGCAAAATTTTTTCCATACTCTACCGACAAAGAGTTGCGTGATGGCAGTTTGGCACCTGTTAAAAGCATAGAAGACTTCAGACTTGGAACTTATGCTTTTGCCAAAAATGCAAAAGAGCAATATGATGATATCAAAGAGATGCCACCATACTTGGACAACATTGATGCCGGCGAAGAGATATATAATTCAAATGCAGCTATAAAAAAATGTTTCCCAAATCCTGCAATAGTACAAAACTATCCAATGTATGATGAAGCAAAAGGTAAGGTTGTATCTTTAACAGGTGCCATAAATGATTGTTTAAAGGCTGCCGGTCAAAAGCCATGGGGCTGGACTAAAGGCAAGATTGCAGACTTGGAAGCATATTTTGCCAGCATGACACAAGAAGCAGGCAAAAGAATAAATATAAAAATCAATTCAAAAGCTGCCCAGGCTGCTTACGAAAGAGGTAAAAAGGAGTACTATTCTCAAAGAGGATACCTTAAGCTTTCATGTGCAAACTGCCATGTTCAAGGTTCCGGAAAAAGAGTAAGAGCAGAATATCTATCTCCTTTACTTGGTGCAACCACCCACTTCCCTGTTTACAGACTAAAATGGCAAGGTCTTGGAACGCTTGAAAGAAGGATCAAAGGTTGTGAGAAAAATCAGGGTGAAACCCCTCACAAGCCAAGCGGCCAGTGGACAGCAGAGATGTTGTATTTTATGGCATATATGTCAAATGGGCTACCTATAGATGGTCCGGATATCAGAAAGTAAAGGATATACAATGAAAAAAACAATTAAAATTTCACTTATCTCGGCTGCAACACTTCTTGTTTTTGCCGGTTGTGCAACAAACAATTCTCCGGCACCTATGGGAAAAAGTGATGTTATGAAACTGGATGTTGCAAAAGTATGTAATCCTGAAACGAACTCTTTACAATCTCTAATAGATTTGGCAAAAAAATATAACCCGATTGCTGTAAAAGAAGAGGTGGAGTTTAAAAGACTCGGCATCACCAATAGAGTATACATAAAGGATACTCAGGCTGCTATAAACAAAGGTAGCAAAATAACCGAGCTTCACTACAAAAAGAAAGGTAAGCCAAAAATTAAAAAAATGGCTACTTCAAAAGCGGCCTGGAGAGCTTGTACATTTGCTATAAGGGCAGTTCAAGAACACGAAGAAGCAGCCAATACATACAGGCTTGCAATACCAGGCGACGGCTTTAAATATTAAGGACAAAATAGATGAGAAACAATATGGGCAGAAGAGAGTTTATATATATGATGGCAGTACTTGGTGCTGCCCCTGTATTTGCTAACTCTCACACAAGAATTACACAAAATAACAATTTAAGAGATTATTACAAACTAAAAAGTTTTGGAAACGCAAGACTTTTACACATAACCGACTCCCATGCTCAGCTCAAGCCGGTTTATTTTAGAGAACCAAGTGTAAATATTGGGCTTTTTGAAAACTATGGAAAACCTCCTCATATAGTTGGAAAAAATTTCCTAAAATATTATGGCATCAAAAACGACCCTAGACTTGAGTATGCTTTTACTTGTGTAAACTTTGAAAAACATGCTAAAGCTATGGGTAAAATGGGTGGTTTTGCAGAGCTTGCAACGGTTGTTAAATTTTTAAGAAATGACTTTGGCAAAGATAAAACACTTTTGCTTGATGGCGGTGACACCTGGCAGGGAAGCTGGACGGCTCTAAAAACAAGAGGCCAGGATATGGTTGGAGCCTGCAACAAGCTTGGTGTCGATATCATGGTCGGACACTGGGAATTTACATATACTGAAAAAGAGGTACTCAAAAATATAAAAAAATTCAAGGGTGAATTTTTAGCTCAAAATGTATATGTAAAAGAGGATGCCCTATTTGACGGAGCACCCGCATACGATGAAGACAGTGGACTGGCTTTTAAGCCTTATACCATCAAAAAACTTGGAAATGCTAGAGTTGCCGTAATAGGTCAAGCTTTTCCATATACTGCCATAGCCAACCCTCAAAGGTTTATACCTGATTGGACATTTGGTATAAAAGATGACAATATGCAGGAGTTGGTTGACGAAATCAAACAAAAAGAGAAACCTGATGCTATCATAGTACTATCTCACAACGGATATGATGTGGATAAAAAGATGGCCAGCAGAGTTACCGGAATCGATTTTATCATGGGCGGACACACTCATGATGGTGTGCCTGAAGCATACCCTGTTAAAAATGCAAAAGGTGTAACTTATGTCTGTAATGCCGGAAGTAACGGCAAGTTTATCAATGTTCTTGATCTTGATATCAAAAATGGTAAAATTGCAGATTTTAGATTTACACTTTTGCCAATCTTTTCAGACTTGGTTGAGCCTGACAAAGAGATGGCAAAATACATAGATGATGTAAGAAAACCATTTTTGACTGAACTTATAAGACCTATCGCTACAACTGATATGACTCTCTTTAGAAGAGGAAATTTCAATGGCAGTTGGGATCAGATCATCTGCGATGCTCTTCGTGATGTAAAAGGTGCTGATGTATCTTTGAGTCCTGGGTTTAGATGGGGAACAAGCATAATGCCTGGTCAAACCATCACATTTGATGACCTTTCAACCCAAACAGCCATGACTTATCCGGAAACTTATCTAAGAGAGATGGATGGCAAAACCATAAAAGCTATCTTAGAAGATGTTGCTGATAACCTCTTCAATAAAGATCCTTACTATCAACAAGGTGGTGACATGGTAAGAACAGGTGGATTGTCTTACACAATCGATCCTACAAAAACCATAGGAAACAGGATAACAAATCTCCAACTTACCAATGGCAAAAAAATAGAAGCAACAAAAAAATACAAAGTTGCAGGATGGTCAACTGTCGGCTCCAAATCTCCGGGAGAACCGGTATGGGAAACAGTTGAAACATATCTTCAAAATATAAAACATATCGACAAAGGTTTCAAAGTCGATACTCCTGATATCATAGGAGTCAAAGGAAATCCTGGCATTACAGCCTGCTAGAAAATTAAGGAGTACTTAAACGGTACTCCTTAATTTTTATCAAACTGATACTCATTGTAAAAATCAATATATTTCATCTTTTTATAGTCACCACTTAGTATATAAGCCAAAATAGTTTCATATTTTGACGGATTTCTATACCCTTCAAATTTTCCTATAACATTGCCGTTGCTATCTAAAAACATCATAGTCGGAGAAAAATAGACTCCCATTTTATCCTTAAAATCACTCTCACTGCCTTTAAAATTTTTATATATAACAACTCTTTCACCCTCATTTGATATGTGAACAACTATAAAGTTCTCTTTCGTTTTATCTGTAAGCTTTCCACCGCTGAAATTGTTTTTTATCATTTTTTCACACCACGGACAATCTTCAAGGTCAAAAAATAGCACAACCTTTTTATGTAGTCTGCTTGCTTTTTTTACAAGAGTGTTGATGTCGGTACTTTTTTGCTCAAACCACTCCGGAAGTTTAAAAGCAAAAAGAGAGATACAAAGAAGCAAAAAGATAGTTAACTTTTTCATTTTTAGTGATGAAGTATCTCACTTAAAAACTGTTTTGCTCTGTCAGTTTTGGGGTGATTGAAGAATGTATGAGGCTCATCTTCCTCTACTATGATACCATGGTCCATAAAAACTATCCTGTCACTTACCTCTTTTGCAAAACCCATTTCATGTGTAACGCATACGATAGTATAGTTTTCTCTTGCAAGCTCTTTCATAACATCCAAGACTTCACCTATCATTTCCGGATCTAGCGCACTGGTCGGTTCATCAAAAAGTATGATCTTGGGCTTCATTGCCAAGGTTCTTGCAATGGCAACTCTTTGTTTTTGACCACCACTAAGCTCACTTGGATATTTGTTGGCCTGATGAGGTATCTTGACTCTTTCAAGAAGCTCCATAGCAAGTTTTTGGGCTTCAGCTTTTGGAGTTTTTCTGACTTTCATGGGGGCTATCATTATATTTTCAATGATACTTAGGTGAGGAAAAAGGTTGAAATGCTGAAAAACCATCCCTGCTTCTTCTCTTACTTTGTTGACATTTACTTTTTTATCATTTAAATTTATACCGTCAACGATTATCTCACCTTCATCTATATCCTCAAGCTTGTTTATGCATCTTATAAGGGTTGATTTTCCACTACCGCTTGGTCCGCAAACAACAACAACTTCACCTTTTTTTACTTTAAAATCTATATCTTTAAGTGCTTGAAATGAGCCATAATATTTATTGACACCGTTCATTTCTATCATATAATCCATACTATTTTCCTTGTTCATTGCTCAATTAAGGGCATCTCCAATAATAGGTGATACCCACAACATCTTCAGCTTTTGTATAGACGAGGCACATCTTTGAAGGCTTAGCCGTAGCTAAGTTGAAAAGATGTAACGAAGTATAGATAAAAGCTGATGATGCCCAAAGGGTGGGCTTTGCAGACGCAACCTTGCACAAGATATTTAATCATCTTAGCTACGGCTAAGACTCATAAATCTCTTGCACAATCTTACATCTGCAAAGCCCATTGTGAGTATTACCTATTATTGGAGATGCCCTTAAGCATAATTGTAATATAATAATAGTTAAACTTGTATTAGGAACAACATTTGGTAAATTTGATAAATTTTTTAGAAAATGGTGATATTGCAAAATCCAATATATTTTCTGAGTTAAAATGCTCCTTGGAAGAGGCGGAAATATTAAAAAATTTGACAATGAAGTATATTGACGGTACAGAGGAGATTACAGTATCGTCTCTGTTAAAAGAGATATATTCATCCAAAGACTACATGCACATAAAAAAGATTTGTATCATTAAAAATCTTCTAGAATCAGGCTGGCTGACAAGAAATACACTTATAAATCAAAAAACTAAAGAGTTGTCAAACCTTGAATTGCTTCACTCAAATATCTCTTTAAGCTCTGCCTTTTTAAAACTTCTTGGAGACAACGACTCTGCCATTGTGCTTCCGAAAGAAGAACCGTACAAAGACCACCTGGAATATCTCAAAGATCAGTTTTTAAGAATAGAGATGTACCAAAAACTCTCAAACTTTAGAAACAGTTTCAAAAAAGATTCACCCAATATAGACTCACTAAAAAGCAGACTCAAACAACTCGAGATTATTATCAACAAAAGAATTCTTAAAAGCGAATGTGATTTGGCAGTAGAAGAGATATCTTCTGAATTTGAGCTCAATCAAAAAGAAAAGATTATATTTTTGGCTCTTTTAAAAGAGGAGTACTCTTCTGAAATTGAAACATTAAGAGATATGAATACTCTTATAGATTTGATAAGTGAAGATGAATATGAAAAGA
>CAZMKH010000011.1:0-17707 GCA_964566455.1 uncultured Campylobacteraceae bacterium
AGGTGAAAAGAGTTGTTGTAAAAGTCGGCAGTCATGTTTTAAGTGAAAATAATCGTATTGCAAAAGAGAGAATGTTGAATTTGGTTGAATTTCTTTCAGTCTTACATGACAGATATGAAGTTATATTGGTTAGCTCCGGTGCTGTAGCTGCGGGTTATTCAAAGATAAAACTGGACAAATCCGTTGTAGCCAACAGACAGGCTATTGCAGCAGTGGGACAGCCTTTTTTAATGAGAGAATATCAAAAAAAGTTTGAAAAGTATGATAAGCTTACAGCCCAGTTTTTGCTGACTGCCAGTGATTTTGACTCAAGAAAGAGAACAGAGTTTGCTAAAAATGCCATAGAGGTATGTTTAAAAAACAGAGTTATACCCATTATAAATGAAAATGATACGACCGCAACTGATGAACTTGTATTTGGTGACAACGACAGACTTTCAGCCCATGTTACATACTACTTTGATGCTGATATGCTTGTTATACTTTCTGATATAGACGGTTATTATAACAAAGACCCAAGAGTAAACAAAGATGCAAAAATAAGAAAAGTAGTACACACTATCACCAAAGAAGAAGCAAATATTGAGCTTAGTCCAAATGACTTTTTTGCAACTGGTGGGATTGCCACCAAGCTTAAAGCGGCAGATTTTCTTTTGAAAAGAGGTAAGAAGATGTTTATGGCTGATGGATTTAAACTTGATGATGCAAAAAGCTTTTTGCTTGACGGAATCCATAAAAGCGGGACTTTGTTTTGTAGCGAAAAGTAGTGGGTAGTGGGTAGTGAATAGTTGTGTGGTAAGGAGAGTTGATTAGATGAAAAAAGTTGTATTTATGGGTACGCCCGATTATGCGGGTGTCATACTTGAAAAAATGCTTGGAAGTAAAGATATAAATGTCTGTGCAGTTTTTACCCAGCCTGACAAACCGGTAGGAAGAAAGCAGGTATTGACTCCGCCTTATGTAAAAAAGATGCTGCTTGATAAAAAAAGCGATATAAACATATATCAGCCAAATTCCTTAAAAGATGAAAATATCACAAATATGATAAAAAAATTATCTCCCGATTTTATTGTGGTTGCCGCTTATGGGCAGATTCTTCCAAAAGAGATACTACAAATAGCACCATGTATAAATCTGCACGCTTCACTTCTGCCAAAGTACAGAGGTGCGAGTCCGATTCAAGCAGTTTTGTTAAATGATGAAAAGATAACAGGGGTGACTGCTATGCTTATGGACGAAGGGCTTGATACCGGCGATATCCTGGCATACTCTTTTGTTGAAATAACTCCTAAAACCATTGTGGGCGAACTTTTTAAAAAGTTATCTTTCAGTGCAGCACAATTATGCATAGACACTTTAAAAGAGTTTGATAAAATTAAACCTCTAAAACAGTTTGGAGCATTGAAATCATATTCAAAAAAGATAAAAAGAAGTGATGGAGAGATTGATTTTAAAAATGCCAAAGAGATATTTACGAAGTATAAAGCTTATACTCCTTGGCCCGGTATTTATCTAAAAAACGGGCTCAAGATAAAAAAAATCTCTATTATAAATGACAGAGGTGTTTTTGAAGAGGGTGAAATTTTAGATATCGCAGATAATGATGTAACAGTAGGTTGTAAAACAGGAAAAGTTATAATCCACAGAGTTCAACCGCCATCCAAAAAAGAGATGAGTGCTAAAGAGTATATTTTGGGCAAAAGACTGAAAGTCGGAAATACTCTTAAATAAGCTTAGGTTTTAGGTTATAGGATTTAAGGATTTAGATGAAAATACCAATCACCAATCACGATTTTACGATTATACATTTTGAGAGTATTGATTCAACTCACAAGTATCTTTTAAATGCTGTGAAAAACGGTGAAATTACTGCTTCGACTTTAGTTTATGCTGACGAACAGACAAATGGAGTGGGAAGCAGAGGGAACAGTTGGATAGGTGAAAAAGGAAATCTTTTTTTATCTTTTTGTGTAGATTTGAAACACTTACCAAAAGATTTACCAATGCAATCTGTTTCTATATATTTTGCATATATTTTAAAAGACATATTAGCTCACAAAGGCTCTAAAATATGGCTGAAATGGCCTAATGATTTTTATATCGATGACAAAAAAGCAGGCGGAGTTATTACTCTTAAAAGCGGCGATAAAATCATTTGTTCAATTGGTCTAAACATAACGGTTTCACCGAGAGAATTTGGCAAGCTTGACATATCTGTTGACAAGAATGAACTGATAAAAGAGTTTATAAAAAAAATTAAAAAAAATTTTTCATGGAAGCAAGTTTTTAGCAAATATAAGATAGAATTTCAAAAAGCAAAAAAGTTTTATTTTCATCTTGATGATGAGTTGGTTTCTTTAAGCAAAGCAACACTAAATCAAGATGGCTCTATAACAATAAATAACAAAATAGTTTTTAGCAGTAGATAAAGAGATTTATCCAAAAAGAATTGCTTTATCACAGTAGGGCAAAGTACAAGTTTTATGAATTTTTAAGAAGCTTGTTTTTCAAAAGAAGGAGATGATCAAGTGAAAGAGATAATTGCTATTGCCAATCAAAAAGGCGGTGTCGGTAAAACCACTACGGCTATCAATCTGGCAGCTTCTTTAGCAGTAGCTGAAAAAAAAGTCTTGCTTATAGATGCAGACCCTCAGTCAAACGCTACTACCGGACTTGGATTTCATAGAAATGATTATGAATACAATATCTATCATGTTCTTATCGGAAGCAAGAAGCTTTCCCAAATAATTTTAAAAACATCCATACCCACTTTACATCTTGCTCCTTCAAATATAGGCCTGGTTGGTATTGAAAAAGAGTTTTATGACCAGGAGAGTGACGGAAGAGAGTTGGTTTTAAAAGAAAAAATCGCAGAGGTAAAAGACCAGTATGATTATATCATTATCGATTCACCTCCGGCTTTGGGAAGTATCACCATAAATGCACTAAGTGCGGCAAATTCTGTAATCATTCCTATACAGTGTGAATTTTTTGCACTTGAAGGATTGGCGCAACTTTTAAATACCATTAAACTCATCAAAAAAACAATAAATCCCAAACTTAAAATCAAAGGCTTTTTGCCGACTATGTACAGCACCCAAAATAACCTTTCAAAACAGGTTTTTGCAGACCTTAAACAACATTTTAAAAATAAACTTTTTAAAGATAAAAACAACTCCTCTTATGTTGTAGTGCCAAGAAATATCAAATTGGCCGAGAGCCCAAGCTTTGGAAAGCCTATAATTCTTTATGATATAAAATCAACAGGCTCCCAAGCTTATCAAAATCTAGCAACTTCCATAATGGCTGGCTAATATGGCAAAAACTAAAAAAGCTTTGGGAAGAGGAATAGGGGCTATTTTAGAAGATGTTGAAGAGGCATACAGACAAGATATAGAAGACAAAACCAATCTTGTCCAAGAGATAGAAGTTGATGATATTGTTCCGAATATCTATCAGCCTAGAACTTATTTTAATGAAAACGCTCTAAATGAGCTTTCAGAATCTATAAAAAAGCATGGCCTTTTACAGCCTATTATAGTAGTAAAAAAAGATAACGGATATATGCTCATAGCCGGCGAAAGAAGGCTTAGAGCATCCAAACTGGCAAATCTTACGACCATTAAAGCCATTGTTGCTGATATAGAGTCTGAAAATTTAAGAGAATTGGCTCTTATAGAAAATATTCAAAGAGAAAATTTAAACCCTATTGAGCTTGCGAATGCTTATCACGAATTGATAGAGCAATACAAAATAACACATGATGAACTTTCCCATATCATACATAAAAGCAGAACTCAAATAACAAATACTTTAAGACTTTTAAATTTAAGTGACAAAACAAAAGATATGGTTGCTCAGGGAAAAATTTCTCAAGGTCATGCCAAGGTTTTAGTGGGACTTGACCCTAAAGAAGAAGAGAGTATAGTTAACAGTATCATAGGACAAAAATTAAGTGTAAGAGAAACAGAAAATTTAGTAAAAAGTATAAAATTCAAAACTAAAAACAGTGCTCTTAATTCTACACAAAAAAAAGAGATAGCAAATCTCAACAAAGCTGTTGAAAAACTGAAATCATTAGGTATCAAATGTAAAAAAAGAGACAATAAAATAATTTTAGAGTTTAAAAACAGTACAGAAGTAGAAAATCTACTAAATAAAATTTAGATAAAATGTAATATTAATAATAAAATTTAGTTTATTTAATAAAAGTTTACAGATATTTTTGGTAAAATACATGAATTTTTAATAACCAAGTTTAAACCAAGGAGCAACAATGTTGGATATAAGTCCGGGTTTATTGCTGTTAGTTGCGGTGATTTTTATCTTTTTAATAATTGTATTAAATAAGATATTGTATAAACCGTTACTTACTTTTATGCATGACAGAGACGAATCAATCAGAAATGATTTGGAAGAGGCAAAGAAAAACAGTAGCAATGTTTCCCATCTTGAAGCTGAGGCAGAAAGTATCATAAAGCATGCGAAAAATGAAGCTCACCAAATCAGGGAAGAAGCTATCAATTTGGCAAAAACCAAAGCACACGAACAGATAGAAGCTAAAAAAGCGGTTTTGGAAAGTGCTTATGCGGCTTTTATGGATGAGCTGAATAAAGAAAAAGATGAGCTTAGCTCAAAACTTAAAAATGAATTACCGGTTTTTAAAGAGAGCTTAAAAACCAAACTCAGTCAAATATAAGGAGATAAAATTGTTGTTAAAAATACTTTTATTGCTTTCTCCCCTGGCACTGTTTGCCGGTGAAGGCAGTACGGACATTATACCCAGAACTATCAACTTTTTAATCTTTGCCGCAATTCTTTACAGATATGTTGCAACACCTATAAAAAACTTTTTTAAAGGTAGAGCAGATGAAATAGTAACCACATTGAAATCCATACAGGAAAAGGTCGAAGAGTCCAAAAAGGCCAAAGAGGAAGCTCTAAAAAAACTTGAAGAGTCTAAAATCTTAGCCAAAACTATTGTTGAAGATGCCAAAAAAGAGGCTGAACTTATAGTAAGCAAGATTGAAAATGATACAAAAAACGAGCTTGAACTTTTGGAAAAATACAATCATGAAAGAGAAGAAATAGAAAGAAGAAAAATGATAAAAGCTGTTGTTGCCGATACTGTTAATTCACTTTTTGCTAAAGATATTCAGACTTTTGACAACAGTGAGCTTGTCAATATCGTTATGAAAAAGGTTGCGTAGATGGTACCTGTAGTAGCTAAAAAATATGTAAAAGCACTGTTTGAAGCTTCAAATGATGAAATTATAAAAAAGTATTATGAAAATCTAAGGGTTTTAAGCAGCACCTATGCTTTGGAAAAAATGAAAAATATTTTACTTTCTCCCACAATATCAAAAGATGAAAAATATAAATTTGTCATATCTTTGATAGATGGAAAAGATGAGAAATTTAACAATTTTATAAAAGTATTGGTTGAAAATGACAGAATGGATTTGGTTCCTGCTATTTGTGATGAGCTCAGGTATCAGTTATCCATCAAGGAAAACAGATTTGTAGGACATATTATCAGCGGCTCGGAAATTGATAAGGAAAGTATAAAAAATATTGAAGAGAAGCTTAGCTTAAAATTTAATTCATCAATACTTCTTGAAAATATAAAAAGTGATTACCCCGGAATAAAAATAGAAATAGAAGACTTAGGTGTCGAAATTAGTTTTTCGATTGACAGATTGAAAGCTCAAATGACTGAGCATATACTAAAAGCAATATAAAAAACTAAAGGAGTGCTCAAGTGAGTTCAAAGATTAAAGCGGACGAAATTAGTTCAATTATAAAAGAGAGAATTGATAATTTCGAATTAAGTGTAGATATCGAAGAAACCGGAAAAGTTATCTCTGTTGCTGATGGAATTGCACAGGTTTACGGACTTAAAAATGTCATGGCCGGAGAGATGGTAGAGTTTGAAAACGGTGAACAAGGTATCGCTCTAAACTTGGAAGAATCAAGCGTAGGTATAGTTATACTCGGATCAGGAAAAGATATCACAGAAGGTACATCAGTAAAAAGAGAGGGCAGACTTTTAAAAGTTCCGGTCGGAGATGCTGTTGTAGGTAGAGTTGTCAATCCTTTGGGAGAGCCTATAGACTCAAAAGGTCCGATTGAAACTGAAGAGTACAGATTTGTTGAAGAGAAAGCCCCGGGAATTATGGCTAGAAAATCAGTCCATGAGCCACTTCAGACAGGTATAAAAGCTATAGATGCTCTTGTACCGATAGGAAGAGGTCAAAGAGAGCTTATTATCGGTGACAGACAAACAGGTAAGACTACAGTTGCAGTTGATACAATCATAAACCAAAAAGGTCAAGATGTTGTTTGTATTTATGTTGCCATAGGACAAAAGCAATCAACTGTTGCCCAGGTTGTAAAAAAACTTGAAGAGTATGGTGCAATGGATTACACAATAGTTGTAAATGCAGGTGCCAGTGACTCTGCCGCACTTCAGTATCTTGCGCCTTATGCCGGTGTTACAATGGGTGAATACTTTAGAGACAACTCTAGACATGCGCTTATCATTTATGATGATTTGAGTAAACATGCGGTTGCGTATAGAGAAATGTCACTAATTCTTAGAAGACCTCCGGGAAGAGAAGCATATCCGGGTGATGTTTTTTATCTGCACTCAAGACTGCTTGAAAGAGCTGCTAAGCTTAGTGATGACTTGGGTGCTGGAAGTTTGACTGCACTTCCTATCATTGAAACTCAAGCAGGCGATGTTTCTGCTTATATCCCGACAAATGTTATATCTATTACCGATGGTCAGATTTTCTTGGAGACTGACTTGTTTAACTCAGGTATCAGACCGGCTATCAATGTAGGTCTTTCAGTATCAAGAGTCGGTGGTGCCGCTCAAATAAAAGCTATAAAACAAGTTGCGGGTACCTTAAGACTTGATTTGGCTCAGTACAGAGAACTCCAAGCTTTTGCACAGTTTGCAAGTGATTTGGATGAGACAAGCAGAAAACAACTCGAAAGAGGTCAAAGAATGGTTGAAGTATTGAAGCAGCCTCCATATTCTCCACTTCCGGTTGAAAAACAAGTTGTTATCATATATGCGGGTGCAAATGGATATCTAGATGATATTGATGCTACGAATGTCACAAAGTTTGAAGCTGAATTGTATCCTTTTATAGAAGCAAAATATCCTTCAATCTTTGATGATATAAGAACAAAACAAAAAATTGATGATGAAATAAAAGCACAATTAAATAAAATCCTGGATGAGTTTAAAGCAACTTTTGAAGTAAAGTAGGGTAAAAAAATGGCAAATCTAAAAGATATAAAAAGAAAAATTGGTAGCGTTAAAAATACCCAGAAAACGACTAGGGCTATGAAGCTTGTTTCTACTGCAAAGCTTATGAAAGCAAAACTTGCTGCCGAACAGTCTCAAGCTTACGCTGTCAAGATAAATGATGTTTTGTCAGAAATATCCCACAAAATAAACAAATACAGAGTGGGTGGCATAAAAAGTAAATTTTTTGACATAAATGATAACCCTAAAGTTGTTGACATTATTTTCGTAACTGCAGATAAAGGTTTGTGTGGAGGTTTCAATATACAAACCATTAAAGCTGTTACAAAACTCTTAGAAGAGTATAAGTCAAAAAAAGCAAAAGTGCGATTAAAAGCGATAGGTAAAAAAGGGATAGGGTATTTTAACTTCAAAGGTGTTGAACTGTTTGATCAAAAAATAGGTGTCAGCTCGGCTCCTAGTCCTGAAGTAGCAGCTGAGATTATCAATGAGTCAATAAATGACTTTTTGGAGGATAAAACAGATAGAGTTATAGTTATTCATAACGGCTATAAAAATATGATATCTCAGCAGTTAAGAATTAATACGATTGTTCCTGTTAAAACATTTGATCCTCCTGAGGATGTTTCGACATCTATGATAGAGGTTGAGCCTGAAGACAATACTGAGCTTCTTGAGAATTTGCTTAAGATGTATTTTGAATACAATATGTATTATGCTCTTATTGATTCGCTGGCGGCTGAACACAGTGCAAGAATGCAGGCAATGGACAATGCAACAAACAATGCAAATGAGAGAGTTCAGGAATTGACTTTGGAGTATAACAAAGCCAGACAAAGTGCGATAACTACAGAGTTGATTGAAATAATAAGTGGCGTTGAAGCACAAAAGTAATAAGTAATTAAACAAGGAGATAAATTAATGGATGGAGTTATAAGCCAGATTTTGGGGCCTGTCATTGATGTTGATTTTGAAGGTAAACTACCTGAGATCAATGATGCCCTGGAAGTGGTATATGAGGTAGAAGGTAAAACTCATAAGCTTATTCTTGAAGTTGCCGCTCATTTGGGTGACAATACGGTAAGAACGATTGCTATGGATATGAGTGAAGGTTTGGTCAGGGGTTTAAAGGTAAAAGCTTTAGGCTCTCCTATAAAAGTACCTGTCGGTGAAGAGGTTCTTGGTAGAATTTTTAATGTCATAGGTGATGTTGTTGACAACGGCGAACCGGTTGTTGCAAAAGAGAGCTGGTCAATACACAGAGACCCTCCTCCTTTTGAAGACCAAAGCACCAAATCAGAAATATTTGAAACAGGTATAAAAGTAGCAGATTTGCTTGCTCCTTATGCAAAAGGTGGTAAAATTGGTCTATTTGGCGGTGCCGGTGTCGGTAAGACAGTTATTATTATGGAGCTTATCCATAATGTTGCCTTCAAACACAGCGGTTACTCTGTATTTGCTGGAGTCGGTGAAAGAACAAGAGAAGGTAATGACCTTTATAATGAAATGAAAGAGTCCAATGTACTTGATAAAGTTGCCTTGTGCTATGGTCAAATGAACGAGCCTCCGGGAGCAAGAAACAGAATTGCTTTAACAGGTCTTACTATGGCAGAATATTTTAGAGATGAAATGGGGCTTGATGTTTTGATGTTTATAGACAATATCTTTAGATTTGCCCAAAGCGGATCAGAGATGTCTGCACTCTTAGGAAGAATTCCTAGTGCGGTTGGATATCAGCCAACACTTGCAAGTGAAATGGGAAGACTTCAGGAGAGAATTACTTCAACAAAAAAAGGTTCAATCACTTCAGTCCAAGCTGTATATGTGCCTGCCGATGACTTGACTGACCCTGCTCCTGCTACTGTTTTTGCACATTTGGATGCTACAACAGTTTTAAATAGAGCAATTGCAGAAAAAGGTATATATCCTGCTGTTGATCCTCTTGACAGTACTTCAAGACTTTTGGATCCAAATATAGTCGGAGAAGAACACTATAAAGTTGCAAGAGGTGTTCAGGCAGTTCTTCAAAAGTATAAAGATTTGCAAGATATTATTGCAATTCTCGGTATGGATGAACTTAGCGAAGAAGACAAACAAGTAGTTGAAAGAGCAAGAAAGATAGAAAAATTCCTTTCTCAACCTTTCTTTGTTGCAGAAGTATTTACAGGAAGCCCCGGAAAATATGTAACTTTGGAAGAGACAATAGCAGGTTTTAAAGGAATACTTGAAGGAAAATATGACCACTTGCCTGAAAATGCATTTTATATGGTTGGTAACATAGAAGAAGCTATAGAAAAAGCTGAAAAAATGAAAAACAGTTAGCAGATGCTAACTGTTTTTTTACAAGGATAGTTTATGGACACATTAAAACTTGAAATAGTTACCCCAAAAGGTCCTATATTTAACGGCGATGTTAAAAGCATTACACTTCCGGGAAGTGAAGGTGAGTTTGGTGTACTTCCAGGACATGCTGCAGTGCTAACACTTTTAAAAACCGGAGTTATAGATATAGAAAAAGCCAACGGAAAGCATGATCTGGTTGCTATAAGCAGCGGGTATGCCGAAGTAGATGAGAGTAGTGTGAATATTCTTGCAGACGGTGCTGTGTATGTTGGTGGTGACGAAGAGAGCGAGATAGCCGATTCGTTAAAAAAGATTGAAGATTTGTTAGACAGCATCAAGAGTGACCCATATGTCACTGAGAGTGTTCTCGCTCGTGTTAAAAACATAAAAAAATCTTAACAGATTATGAATATAATTGATCTCTTTCTAAATTACTTATCAAGAAGCAGTGAGATAACCATAGCAGTATTACTATGGTTATCTATATATTTTTTGATAACTTTGTGGGTTATTATCTACAGATATCTCTATATAAATTCTTTGATAAAAAGAGAGGAGTCTTCACTGGAAGGAATGCTCATGGGCAGCAGTACTGTCAGAGCAGATTCGATTTTGAGAAAATGTACCAGCAGTTACAAAGGCAGCGAGACAGTTTTTGAGGTATGCATTAATATAGCTCAAAAAAATGCTACTTCATATTTGTCAATACTTTCAATCATATCTTCTACATCTCCTTTTATAGGGCTTTTTGGTACAGTTGTTGGAATTTTGGAGACATTTTCAAAATTAGGCGGAGCCACCAGTGCATCTTTAAATGTAATAGCTCCTGCGATATCTGAGGCTTTAGTGGCAACTGCAGGTGGAATATTGGTAGCGATTCCGGCATACAGCGGATATATTATACTTAAACGCAAAGCCTATGACTACCTAAGTGTTGTTGAGAGAGAAAAATTACTTCTTATAAATAATTTGAGTAAAGATATACAGAAAAGTTGATGAATATTGATTGGGAAGAGAAACCGGATCTAAATATCACACCATTGGTTGATATCATGTTGGTACTTCTTGCCATACTGATGGTTACAACTCCGGCAATAATATATGAAGAAAATATAAAATTGCCAGTTGGCAGCAAAACAAAATCACTGGGAAAAATACCTGATCTTGAAGTCAGAATAACAAAAGATAAAAAAATTTATGTAGGTAAAAACCAATATCAGTATAATGCTTTTGCAGACAGTTTCATACTTTTTTCAAAATCGATTCCCAAGACTACAACAGTTTACATTAGGGCTGATAAAAGTTTACAATACGGTTCTATTATGTATATTCTTAAAAGTGTCAAAGAGGCAGGATTTTCCAAAGTTTCCCTAATTACTGAAGGGTAAATATGGAAAAAGATAGTAAATATTTTTTTATAGGCGGAGTAATATCTCTCCTTATATACGGACTTTTGCTTTGGTTTATCTTTTCATATATAAGTAAGTACGAAGAAAAATCCAAGCAATATACCAGTAAAAAAAACAGCTTTATTGAAATTTCCATCAAAGAGCATAAAAATAAAAAATCAAAAAACAAAATACCAAAAAAACAAGTTAAAAAGAAAAAAATTTCCAAAAAGAAATCTAATAAAAAAAAGAATATAAAACCAAAAATTAAAAAATCTGCCAAAAGAACGATCCATTCAAAATCTCTCAAATCACTCTTTAGTGGAATTAATACAAAAAAATATCTAAAAATTGAACAAAATCTGACAAAAAAAGCCAACCTTAACAGCAGAATTCCAAAGAGGGTTGAAAGCATTTCAGAGCAAACGGAACCCAAGCAAGAAAAAACAGCATCCAGTATAGTAAAAAGTTTAAGCCTGGAAGAGGCAGACCAAACAAAAAGTCAAAAAAGCGGTGAGTATAATGAATATATAGGGAAAATAAGTGATATGCTTGACAGCAAATGGCAGGAGACTCCCGGAACACTACCCGGAAACAGTGCAAAAGTAACTGTAACTATAGATAAGTTTGGAAATTTCAGCTATAAAATAGACGAACTTTCATATAATAATGAGTTTAATGCCAAGTTGGAAAGTTTTTTAGAGAGCTTAAAAGATGAGACTTTTCCTCCATACAAACTTGGTGATCATATAACTATAAAAGTAAATTTCAAAGATGAATAAGGATTGTTAGATGAAGAGAGTATTGCTTGTTTTGGTTATGCTAAATTTGGTTTTGTTTGGTTATGATGCAACTATCGATATAGTAAAAAAAGGTGACAAATTACCAAAAATTGTAGTTCAAGATGCGACTCCCGAACAGTTTGAAAATAAATTTTTAGAAAAAAAGATGTTTAAACTTTTAGCAGGTGATTTGAAAATATCAGCCAATTTTATAGTCAATGATAAGTATATAAAAACTTCATATGAAGGCGACTTCAAGGAAAATTTCCAAAGTGATGTAATGCCTGATTTGATAGCAAGGTACAAGCTTGAAAATCAAGATAATTTTTTAATAGGTTATATGAAACTCATCAATGCAAAAAACGGTTCTGTTGTTGCACAAAATATCTACAAAATTTCAAATAAAAAGAGATATCCTTTCCTGGCTCACAAAATGGTTATAGACATCAATAACAAACTTGGTTTGCCTTCAATAGATTGGATGCAGAGGTTTGTTGTTTTTGCAAAGTATACAGGTAAAAAAGAGAGTGATATTGTTGTCTCAGACTATACACTCAGTTATCAAAAGAGTATAGTAACAGGTGGGCTTAACATATTTCCAAAATGGGCAAACAAAGAGCAAAGTGCATTTTACTACTCTTCCTACAATGGCAGAGTCCCCACTCTTTACAAAGTTGACCTTATAAAAGGAAAAAGATATAAAATAATTTCAGGAAGAGGAATGTTGGTCTGTTCTGATGTAAGCAAAGATGGGAACAAATTGATACTTACGATGGCTCCAAATGATCAGCCTGATGTCTACTTATATGACTTGCGTACAAAAAAGAAAGAGAGACTGACAAAATTCAGAGGTATTGATGTAAGCGGGAATTTTATAGATAATGAAACCAGGATAGCATTTGTTTCAGACAGACTCGGGTATCCAAATATTTTTGCCAAAAGGTTAAATATTAATGCTCCGGTTGAACAGTTGGTATATCAAGGAAGAAATAATAACTCTTTTAGTGCTTATGAGAATTATATAGTATTTTCAAGAAGAGAAGGTGACAGTGAATTTGGTAAAAACAGCTTCAACCTATATCTTATATCAACAAAAACAGAGTATATAAGACAATTGACAGCAACAGGAAAAAACTATTTTCCAAGATTTGCCAACAAGGGCGAAACTATTATGTTTATCAAAAACTATAAAAGACAGTCTGCTCTTGGACTTGTAAGACTTTATTCGAACAAAAGTTTTCTATTCCCTCTAAAAGTTGGTAGAATTCAGTCTCTTGATTGGTAAAATTTAAGAAAAATATGATAAAATAGTAAAAATTTTTTAAAAAAGGATAGAGTGTGAAAAAATTAGTTCTTATTAGTATGGGTGCTGCTCTTTTGTTGTTTACAGGATGTAGTAAAAAAACTCCGGAAGTCGATATGACAAAAAAAAGTGAAATGAGTTCTACTCAAAATGCAAAATCAGCTGATACAAAAGTTGCGAGCATGAGCAATTCAATGGATACAAACAGTGAACAGACTGTCAACAATATGAACAGTAACGGAAATGATGTAAACTATAAAATAGCTCAACTTGAGCAAAAAACAAAAATTATTCATTTTGATTTTGATAAATACAATATAAGAGAAGATCAGAAACCTTTGGTTGAAGAAGATGCAAATATAGTTAACTCTGATGATGCAAAAGATTTTTCTGTAAAACTTGAAGGAAATACCGATGAGTGGGGTACAGATGAGTATAACTATGCTTTGGGTCTTAGAAGAGCGAAAAGTGTAAAATCAGCTCTTGTTACACTTGGCGTGGATGCAAACAGACTTATGATCATCAGCTATGGAGAGAGCAATCCTGTGTGTACTGAGCACAATAAAGCCTGCTGGGCAAAAAACAGAAGAGTAGAATTTAAATTTTTACCATAAATTTAGTTCTGATTTATGCAAAAACAATTTATACTGCTGCTAATTGCTACCAGCATATTTGCGTCTGAGCCGTCGGCATTCGATGCCGGCAATTTGGACGCTCCCAACCCTTATGGACTTACAAGTAGTGAAAAAGTAATCCTCAAAAACAAAAAAGAGGTAAAAACTCTTTCTACCAATATCAGTTTTGTTAAAAACGAACTAAATGATATGCAGGAAAAAATTGACGGTATAAAAAGTGTCGTTGAGGCTCAAAACAGCAGAATTTACAAAATTGAGCAATCCATATCGAAACTAAAAAAAGCCAAAACAGATAATTCAAAGAAAATTGATGAGCTAAAAAATGATTTGAATGCAACAAAAGAGTTACAGTTACAAAACAATCAAAAAGTAAAACTTGTACTCTCAGAGCTTAGCTCACTTATCGACTCTATAAACTCTTCATATGTCTCAAAAGATGCATTGGAACAAAAGATACAGGAATTGCAAAACAGTTTTGATGATAAAATTGCACAATTGGAAAAAAAATTAGCTACAAAATCAATACTTTCAAAAAAAGGAAGTGTAATCTTTGCAGAAGCAAAAAGAAATTTTGAGCGAAAAAACTATAAAAAAGCTGCTGAACTTTTTAAAGTAAGCATAAAAAAAAGATATCTTCCGGCTACAAGTAATTTCTATCTGGGAGAAATCAATTACAGGACAAAACAGTATGCAAAGGCTATAGAATACTACAAAAGAAGTATATCGCTTTATGACAAGGCAACCTTTACGCCAACTTTGCTTTACCATACTTATATATCTTTTAAAAAGCTAGGTGATAAGAAAAATGCCAAGAAATTCAGAGATATTTTAATAGCAAAATATCCTAAAAGCAAAGTCGCAAAATTAGCTAAAAAACAAAATTAATCTACAATAAATATAATTTTAGTTAAAATCTAACTCAATTTTAATTTAGGAGAAAATATGTCAACAGATGACAATAAAGTAGTATCATTTGAGTATGAACTTAAAGATGCTTCAACAGGCGAAGTTTTAGATAGTAATGTTGGAAAAGAACCATTGGAATTTGTAAGCGGCAAAGGTCAAATAATTCCAGGACTTGAGAGTAAACTTACACAAATGTCTACAGGCGAAAAAGCAGAAGTGAATGTACCGGCAAGTGAAGGATATGGTGAAGTTAACCCGGAAGCTGTACAAACTCTTCCAAAAGAGCAGTTTGCAGGTATTGATTTGCAAGAGGGAATGGTTCTTTACGGACAAGGCGAAAACGGAGAAACAGTTCAAGTAACAGTTAAAAGTTTTGATGACAATAATGTTGTAGTTGATTTCAATCATCCTTTGGCTGGTAAAGATTTGATATTTAATGTTTCAGTTTTGGGTGTTAGAGATGCAACAGAGAGCGAAAAAGCCAGCGGCGTAGTCGGCGGTGGTGAAGAGTCATGCGGTTGCGGTACAGGTTGTGGATGTAATTAATTTTATAGCATACAGCAGAGCCTCGAAAGAGGCTCTAAAATCTGCCAATTTACTAAAAAGCCTTGATATAAACGCTCTCATTGTCGGAGAGGAGGGCGTCGGTAAAGTTACTTTAGCAAAATACATTGTGAATGCTCCTGTTGTTGACGGAAGTGAAAATATCGATGTAGTCTTAAGTTTGGTTTCGGAGCATGAAAAACTAATTATTTCAAATTTTGATAAAATTACACACACCGATATGCTTTTTAAAGCACTTCAAAAAAATAAAACCAGAATAATAGCAACATCTTCTAAAGACATTTTTCATAAAATAAGTGATAAATTTTTTAGCCTAAGTATAAATCTGCCGCCCCTTTGTGATAGAAAGGAGGATATTTATCCTTTGGCCAAGAAATTTTTAGAAGATGCCAAGAGAGATTTTGGACTAAGTGATATCGTTGTAAATATTAAAAAAAACAGACTTGATATCAACAGGAACTGCTACTCCCTAAAATTAAGTATTTATAAACTTGTAATTGAAGAACTAATGGGAGAAGAAGATATCATGCAGATACTCCAGGAGCTTTTTCTCAATCGACTTGGCAGTAACAATGACTATAGGAATAATCTTTATATGTATGAAATTCCACTTATAAAGGCCGGTTTTTTAAAATTTAAATCCCAACTTAAAATAGCTGACAAATTCGGTATAAACAGAAATACGCTCAGAAAAAAAATAAATGAATACAAATTACAGGAGAAATAATGCAAAATACTAAAAAAATAGCTTTTTTATTTCCGGGGCAAGGCAGCCAGTCTGTCGGTATGGGAAAAAGTTTTTTTGAAGATAGTCAAATAGCAAAAGATATGATAGAAAATGCAAGTGACAGGATTGGAGTGGATTTTAAAACTCTTCTTTTTGAAGAAAATGAAAAATTGGAAAAAACAGAATTTACCCAGCCTGCCATACTTCTTGTAAGTTCTATCGCACATAAACTTTTTGAAGATGAAATGATGGTGAGGTCATCATTTGCTTTGGGACACTCCCTTGGAGAATTTTCAGCACTTGTCAGTGTAGGTGCACTTGATTATCTTGATGGAGTAGAGTTGGTCCATCAAAGAGGAAAGTTAATGGCTGAGAATTGTAAAAACTTTGAAGCGGGCATGATGGCACTCATTGGACTTGATGATAAAAAAACCGAAGAAATTTGTGAAGCAGCCAGAGAAAACGGTAAGCAGGTATGGCCGGCAAACTACAATGCTGACGGACAAATTGTAATTGCAGGTGTTAAAAGTGACTTGGCATCACTTGAGAGTGTTTTTAAAAGTGCGGGAGCAAAAAGAGCGATACTGCTAAATATGTCAGTGGCAAGCCACTGCCCACTTCTAAGTGAAGCTGCAGATGCACTAAAACCATATCTGGAAAAATTTTTAAAAGATGAATTTATTTCTCCGGTTATTTCAAATGTAACTTCAGAAGCTTATGAAAGTAAAAATGATGCTATAAATTTACTTTCAAAACAGCTTGTAATGCCAGTACTTTATAAACAGTCCATTCAAAAGATTGATAATAGTATTGATATGTTTATTGAATTTGGTGGAAATGTATTAAAGGGTATCAACAGAAGAGTTACCAAAAAACCTACCTATTGTATCACCGATATGCAAACTCTTTCAAATGTTTGTCAAGAATTGTAGCTAATATTGGAGTAAAGTTATGAAAATATCATTGGCACAAATCAAGCCGAAACTATCCAAAGATAATATACAAAAGCATGTCCAGTTTATTGATAGAGCTATCTGCGAGAATGCCGATATTGTTGTGTTTCCCGAGCTCTCTTTGAACGGTTATATGCTGATGGATTTGGTTTATGAAGATGCCTATGATATAAAAGAGTTGCAAATTTTTGAAGAATTAAGCTTGAAGATAGATATTATTTTAGGTGTTGCTTTGAGAGTCGGACATAAGATTTACAACAGTGCTGTTTATTTTTCCGAAGGCAAAGCTATCAATATCTACCATAAAAATTCTCTTCCAAATTACGGGATGTTCCAAGAGGCGAGATTTTTCTTTGCCGGAGATAGTTTGGAGCCTTTTGAAACAAGATTTGGTAGTGCGGTTACAGTTATTTGTGAAGATTTGTGGATTTCAAAAATTATAGATAAAATAGTTTCACTCAAACCGGATGTGATATATGTGCTTTCCGCGTCTCCTGCAAGAGGTTTTGGCGAAGAGGGTCTTGAGATAGAGCAAAGATGGCAAAGTATCCTCTCAACCGTATCGAGCTTGAGTGGAACTTATACTCTCTTTGCAAATCGGGTAGGATATGAGGATGGGCTAGGTTTTTGGGGCGGAAGCAGGGTTGTAAATCCCAAAGGAATTTTACAAACAAAAGCAAAACTGTTTGAAGAGGAGTTGCTGAGTGTAAAACTGGACAGACAACTCTCTTACACACAAAAATATCTACTTAGAATGAATAATTAGTTTAATTTTCACTCCAGTTTTTACCTCATTCTCAAAATGGCATCCTTGCCATAATTCCTAA
>CAZMKH010000012.1:0-7072 GCA_964566455.1 uncultured Campylobacteraceae bacterium
AAAAAACATTTTCCTTTTTTTGAATAAACACTCAGAGTCTCTTCTTTAAAATCAAACTCATAATTCATATCGGATAAATTTTTATGAAGACATTTTGAAAGAGCCAAAATAAAACTCAGCCATTGCAGAGTTTTCATATCCGGCAGCAACTCCAAATACTCCTGTAGCCATGCCTCTTTGGGAAGTTTTTTATTTTGATACAGTGTGATAAAAGCTATCAATAATTTTTGAGAATGTGTATATCCGTAATTTAATCCGTTAAGTATCAAGTAAAATGAATGCTCATTGCTCCTATAGTAACTTATACTTGAACCTATGGAAGAGAGTTTAGCAGATGCAGCCAATTCATTTTTAAAATTATCATCTATTTTATGTTTGGTCTTTAAAACATTAAAAAGTTTAAGCGCATCTTTTTTAATAATATTTGCATAATCTTCACTTATTAAAAACCTATCGCATAGGCTTCTAAGGCTTGGATTAAAATTGGCAGGAAATTTAAAAGAAGAGCTTCTTAATAAATCTTTTAGATATACACCCTCTCTCACTCCTACTCCACTTGTTATAACCTTCTCTACGCCAAGAAAATTTAAAATATTTATAAAAATACTCACACCCTCTCTAAAGGTATCAATTCTATGTTTTTTAATATTGTATTTTTTTAATTTTAAAACGGGTGAGGATGCTATTTTTTCCAACAGGTCATAATTTTCTTTAAAACTGTATTCATAGGCATGAAGAGTTTTTAGAGGATAATCTTTTGGCATAAGAAGTTTTGATATTGCTCTGGCTGTTCCTCCTATGGCTACAGCCTTTTTTGTTTTAAATGATGAAGGGATTTTGGCAAATTGTTCCTCTATGAATGGCACAAGCTCTTTATACTTTACTTTTTTGTCATAAAAAAGCTCTTTTAGCCTGATGGTTCCTATATTCAGCGAAACTGTATCAATGATACGACCCTCTTTTATAAGGGCTAGTTCGGTTGAGCCTCCCCCTATGTCTATGGTCACTGCTTCATTTTGCAAAGGCAAAAGATTTAGAGCAGCCATACCTCCAAGATATGCCTCCTTTTTACCATCTATAACTTTTATATTTATTGATGTTTCTTTTTTTACTTTTTGCAAAAAATAGTTTCTGTTTGGTGCATCTCTTACTGCTGAAGTGGCTACACATAAAATCTTTCTGCACTTTAAAGCATTTGCAATATGCTTAAAATCAAGCAAAGCTTTAAGTGCTCGCTCCATGGCAAACTCTTGGAGATAACCTCCGTTTTCATAAGAATTTTCAGAAATTCTCACTCTGCTTTTTGCTTCATAAATGATAGAAAAAGCATAACGACTGCTTTTTTTACATACTATCATCCTGGCTGAATTTGAGCCGATGTCTATAACGGCGGTTATCTTTGCCACTTTATTATTCTTCGGCCTGTAATTGCTTAAACTTAAGCTTTAACTCCTCAAAAGTTTCCAAATTGTCAGGGTCCGGTATAATACAATCAACCGGACATGCATCTATACAGGCCGGTTCGTCATAGGAGCCGACACACTCCGTACAAATATCAGGGTCTATTATATATATAGGATCAGCTTCTTCTATTGCCGTATTTGGACACTCATCTCTGCAAGCATCACAAGCTATACACTCTTCTGTTATTTTTAGAGACATTTTCATAACCTTTTTTGTAAAAATTAAAACTTTTAAAAATTAAATTAGTTTATACATTAAAAAAGCTTTAGATAAATTTAAATGGAGTAATTTTTTTATGTAATTTCACAAAAATTTACAAATGGTAGAAAAATTGTGGCAACCGAGCCTTTTTTATCCTCTCTATTTTTAAGGCTGATTGTAGCGCCAATGGCATCTGCTGCCCCTTTTGCAAGAAATAAGCCAAGCCCTGTACCACTTTTGTCACCAAATCTTTTAAAAGGTGCAAACAAATCTTTATTTTCATCGATTCCGGGACCTTCATCAACAATTTCGATATAAAATCCATTTTCATTATTGTAGGTTCTTATTTCTACAGTTTTTCCTTCAGGTGTAAATTTTATGGCATTTTGTACAAAGTTTTGCAAAATATGCAGAAGCAGAGTCGATTGTGTTTTTATAACATAACTTTCCGGCTTGAGGTTGATAATTATATCTTTGTTTTCATGTCGGGCTAAAAGCTTAAAGTTGTTTGCATGTTCTTTTATGAAAGCTATCAAATCCAAATCAACCGGCTTTTCAAATTGCGCCCCCTCTTGTCTTCCAATTTCCAAGATATTGCTTATCATTTTATTCATTTCGTCTATGGTTTTATTGTCAAGCTTCAGTGTTTCTATATATTTTTCCGGCTCTCTTTTTTTTATGAGAGTTACTTCGTTTTTAGTCTTCATAACCGCCAGTGGGGTTTTAAGCTCATGTGCAATGCCGATAAACAGCTCTTTTTGATATTTTACAAATGTTTTTATCCTGTCGATGAGTTTGTTGATACTGACACCCAAAGGCATAAATTCCGAAGGCAAATCATCTATATCTATATGGGTTAAGAAATTTTCATTAAGCCTTGAAAGTCTTAAAGTTAGAGACCTTATGGGATTTAAAAGAATTTGGGATAAAAACAGAGCATAAAATATGATAAAAACCATAGTTATCATATTGATGATGAATATATTTTTCAATATTTTTTCCAAAAGAACATCGGTCGAAGATACATCTCTTGTAACAGTCACGAAAGTAAATTTTTTTATATCCAGGGGATAGTAGAGCTTAATATAGTGTCTTTTGTTTAAGCTAAACTGTTCATATGACACTCTAAGAGGCAAATCCGGTCTTATAGCAACTGATATCTTGGCATTTGGTATATTTTCATCTGGTCTGAATATATCTATATCACCCTTATTGTATCTAATGGAGTTGGAAAAAAATCTGGCAGTTTTTTGCAAATCATTTGCAATATCTTCATAAATGGATATCTTGATATAGTTAAATAATATCGTAGAAAATATTACAATCAGTGCCGCCGAAGCGACAACCAATTGTAATATAAATTTGTTTCTTATACTGTTTTTATTTATGATTTTTTTGGATAACAAAATCTGTAACCTCTTCTTCTAACAGTTTCAATTGTAGAAATGTTAAGAGGTTTGTCCATTTTTTGTCTTATTTGATTGATAGCTACTTCTATAACATTTGGAGTAACAAGTTCAGGCTCTTCCCATATAGCATCCAAAAGCTGCTCTTTTGAAACTATCTGGTCGCTGTGTCTTGCAAGTTGAGTTAAAACTTCAAATGGCTTACCTTTAAGCTCTATCTCTTTTCCCTTGTATGTTATTTTTTCTTCATCAGGATCAATTACCAAATCATCAATCTCTATCACATTTGTTCCGCCAAATCTAAGCCTAGCCTCAATCCTGGCTAATAATATATCAAAGTCAAAAGGCTTTTTGATATAATCATCAGCACTGTTTTTAAGAGCATTTATCTCACTCTCTTTATCGTCTTTGGCCGAGATGACCACACAAGCGGTTCTAGGAGACTTTTGTTTAACAAGCGAAACCAAGTCAATACCGTCACCGTCAGGCAACATCAAGTCAGTTAAAACCAAGTCATAGTTTCTGATACCTATAAAATACTCGGCATCTTTAAAATTCTCAGAACTGTCAGTCTGATAGCCATACTCTTGCAACCCTTCTGCAATTGTTTTATTTAGAGTAACTTCATCCTCTACTATTAATATTCTCATATTTTTCCTTACAAAAATGAATTTAATTGGAATTATAACATATTTTTAGCAAAATTTAAAGTTATTTTAATAAAAATTTAAAAAAATTTTAATACTTTTTTAAAATTTCCACTCCGATAAGGCAGTTTTTATAGACTGTCGGCTTGGAAATACTCATCTTTATACTTTTAATTTCAGGAAAATCAAGCTTTAAAGCTTTGCAAATTCCATCAAGTGCATTTTCCAATGTATCATACATTTTATATTCAAGTAGATTTATGATAGCTTCAACCGCCTGGGTATAATCCAAAAAATGCTCATCCATATCATACTCTATGTTTGCATTTATGATAATCTTTTGCCTGTTTTTTCTCTCTTCTTCCAAGACTCCTATGATCACTTCAAGAGTCAAATCTTTTATATTGATGTTAAATAAATTCATACTATCCTCTTTTCTTTACCCTGAAATAGGTTTATGATATTTGGAATATGTTTATAAACAATAATGAAAAAAAGTATTATGACAGGTGCGTGAGTATGGATGACCGGCATATCCGGATGTAAAACAAATGAAGCCAAAACAAGTGAAGTAAGTGCCAAAAGTGATGACAAAGATGAAATCTTGAATATTTTGATGCATACTGCCCATACTATGATAGCTATAATGGTTTCAACGGGTAGCATATATATCATAACTCCCACTCCGGTTGCCACTCCCTTCCCGCCTTCAAACTTCAAATACGGACTAAAACAGTGCCCCACTACCGCAAGTATGGCTATGGCCCATTTTGTCTCCTCACTAACTCCAACCATACCTGCTATAACCAAAACTATCAATCCTTTCAGGGCATCCAAAAGCAGTGTAGCAGCCCCAAGCTTCTTAGCCAAAGAGGGATCTCTTTTTTTTATCACTCTTAAAACATTTGTAGCACCGATACTACCGCTTCCCTCACTTTTTATATCAGCTCCGCCAAAATATTTTGCCAACAAAAGTCCAAAAGGAATCCCCCCTATCAAATAAGCTGCTATATAAAACTGTACATTTATATTTGTCAAAAAATCCATCTAAACCCTTAAAATTTTTTCATATTTTAGCATAAAATCGTTAAATTATTTTAGTTTTGCTATAATTGTAGAAAATAATCGAAGGATAGATTTTGAATAATGAACAGTTAAAAAAAGAGATATTAAAATTAAAAAAAGAGTTACCCGTTACCATTGTTGCTCACTTTTATCAAAAAGATGAAGTATTTGATATGGCTGACTACAGCGGGGATAGTTTGCAGCTTGCACAGATAGCGTCAAAAGATCCAAATCCATACCTGGTATTTTGTGGGGTCGGATTTATGGGACAGAGTGTAAAGATACTTTCTCCCAAAAAGAGAGTTTTTATGCCAAAGGCGGCATGCTGTGCTATGGCTAGAATGATAGACGTGGATTATTTTGATAAAAATGTAGCTATCTTGGAAAGTGAGGGTATTACAAAAAATGACTTTATACCGATTACCTATATCAACTCTAGCGCAGAAGTAAAAGCAAGAGTCGGGGAGCTTGGGGGGTATGTATGTACAAGCTCAAATGCCAAGAAAATTATCTCAAAAGCTTTAAAAGAGGGTAAAAAGATACTCTTTGTTCCAGATCGATGTTTGGGAGCCAATGTGGCAAGAGATATGGGGCTAAGCTCAGCTGTTATAGGTGAAGATAAAGATATAAAAGATGCTGATATCCTGTGCTACAACGGTTTTTGTTCAGTCCATCAACTTTTCAGCATTGAAGATGTAGAGTTTTACAGAGAAAAATTCCCAGGCATTCTTATAGCCACTCATCCGGAGTGCAAGCCGGAAGTTTGTGAAATATCTGACTTTGTAGGCTCAACTTCCCAGCTTATCAAATATATAAAAGAGTTGCCAAAAGAGCAAAAAGTAGCTGTAGGAACAGAGTTTAACATGGTAAACAGACTAAGAAAAGAAAATACCTATATACTCTCTTCAACCAAACCTGAATGTCCGACGATGAATGAGACAACTCTACAAGATTTGTATGATACACTTCTCTCTATAAAAAATGAAGAGTTTAAAAACGAGATAGAGGTAGATGAAAATGTTATAAAATGGGCAAAAATTGCACTTGATAGAATGATGGAGATAAGTTAATGATAAAAGGTTTCGTAAAAAAAGCACTACAAGAAGATGTAGGAAGGGGCGATCTTTTCAGACTTGTCAGCAAAAAGAAAAAGGTTCAAGCCAAAATAATTTCCAAAGATGAAGGAATTTTAGCCGGTGTTGAATATGTTAAGGCACTTTGTAAAGTAGAAAAGATAAAGTTTGAATTTTTTAAAAAAGATGGTGAGAGCATAAAAAAAGGTGATGAAATAGTTTCACTTGAAGGTAAATCCAATAAAATACTGATGTGTGAAAGAACTATGCTCAACCTGCTTCAACATGCCAGCGGAATCGCTACAAATGTCAACAGCTACATTCAAGAGTTAAAAGATACAAAAGTAAAACTGCTTGACACTAGAAAAACAAGACCCCATTTAAGAATATTTGAAAAATATGCTGTCAGATGCGGGGGCGGAAGTAACCACAGAATGGGGCTTGATGATTGTTTGATGTTAAAAGATACTCATTTAAAAACCATCAATGACTTAAAATCCTTCATAGATAATGCCAGATACAAACTCCCTTATACGACCAAAATAGAAGTAGAGTGTGAAAGCGTAGAGGATGCCAAATACGCTATGGAGTGCGGAAGTGACATGATAATGTGTGATAATATGAATATAAATGAAATAAAAGAGGTAGTAAGTTATAAAAATGCAAACTATCCCCATATCCTTCTTGAAGCAAGCGGAAACATTACAAGAGAAAATATCCTGGAGTATGCAAATACAGGAGTGGATGCGATAAGTAGCGGAAGTCTTATACATCAGGCGACCTGGCTTGACTTTTCTATGAAAATATTTGACTAAAGGTTTTAAACTTGGCTGATGACGAAGAAAAAACGGAAGAGCCCACCTCCAAAAAGATTGAAGATGCCAGAGAGGAAGGCAATGTTCCTAAAAGTCAGGATTTCAGTGGCTTTATAACACTTTTTGTTGCAGTCATAGCAGTTTTGACCTTGACAAAATTTATCGCTTTACATATTGAAAATCTCTATAGATACTACATATCTTTTGCCGGAGTTGAATTGACAAAAAACAGTATCCTCTCTATGGTTATAATCACGGCAAAAGAACTGCTTTTGGCTATACTTCCCATAGCTCTTTTGGTTGCAGTTGCCGGAATCTTGGCAAATGTGATACAGTTTGGCTTTATATTTTCAACAAAGGCAATAACACCCGATATCAAAAAAATTGACCCTATAAAAGGT
>CAZMKH010000012.1:7172-17468 GCA_964566455.1 uncultured Campylobacteraceae bacterium
ATTTTCAACAAAGGCAATAACACCCGATATCAAAAAAATTGACCCTATAAAAGGTCTAAAAAATCTATTCTCAATAAAAAAACTTATCGAAAGTATCAAAGTTATACTGAAAGTATCATTTGTTTTTGTAGTAGCTTCATATTTTTTTATATCCTTTACAAAACAGCTTCCGCATGTGGCATACTATTCGATATATGATCAAATTATATGGCTTAGGGATAAAGTCATCATATTGGCTTCGGTTATGCTTATACTCTTTCTTATCCTCTCTGTTGCCGATCTTTTGATAGTGCGATATCAGTATTTTAAAGATCTCAGGATGAGTAAACAGGAGATAAAAGATGAATTTAAACAGATGGAGGGCGACCCTCAGATAAAAGCAAGGATAAGAAAAATACAGATGGAAATGGCACAAAAAAGGATGATGCAGGAAGTTCCAAATGCTGATGTCATTATAACAAACCCGACTCATTATGCAGTTGCTATCAAGTATGACAGACAAAAGGACAGAGCTCCGGTTGTGATAGCAAAAGGGATAAATGAAGTAGCACTGAAGATAAAAGAGATAGGAAGAAAACATATGATTCAAATTGTAGAAAACCCTCCCTTGGCAAGAGAGTTGTACAAAATTTGCAACCTTGACAAAACCATACCTGAATCAATGTATAAAGCGGTCGCCGAGGTACTTGCTTTTGTATATAAAGCCAAAAATCAAACCTGAAACGGATAAAAAATGAAAAAAGAGTATAAAAGAGCTTACGAACTTATATCTTCAGTACATCATATTGTCATAGCTTCTCATATAAACCCTGACGGGGATACTTTAGGCTCTATGCTTGGACTTGGTATAACGCTTAAAAAACAGGGTAAAAAAATAACATATTTCAACTGTGAAAAAAAACTGCCCAAAAAATTTGACTTTTTACCCTCTTTTAACAAGATAAAAGATACCTTACCCCAAAAATATGATCTTTTTATCAGTGTAGATGCCGCAAGTTTTGAAAGACTTGGTATAAATGATGAGATTAACACTCCTTCTGTTTGTTTTGACCATCATAAAACAAATACAAATTTTTGCACTGTAAATATAGTAAATCCCGATAGCATAAGTACATCTTTGGTGGTTTTGGATTTTTTGGAGAGTTTTAATCTGCCTATACAACAAGATAATGCTACATGCTTGTATACGGCACTTGTAGAGGATAGCGGCTTTTTTAAATTTGACAGAGTAAACAGTGAAACTTTTGAAAAAGCTGCCAAGCTTGTTAAACTCGGTGCAAACCCAAACAGCATATCCAACAACCTTACGAACAGAAACTCTCTAGCAAAACTAAGACTTATGCAAAGGTATCTTGATGCACTTGCTTTAAAAAACAATGCTACCGTTTGCATATCAAAAATCTCACTTGAAGAGTTTCAGCAAACCGGAGCAACCAAAAGTGACAGTGATGAATTTGTAAATATAGGATTGTCTTTGGCAACAGTCAAGCTTAGTATATTTTGCTATGAACTGGACTATGAAAATATAAAGTTTTCCTTAAGAAGTAAAAGTGATGATATAGACTGTTCGGTTATAGCACAAAAATATGGCGGAGGCGGACACAAAAGGGCTGCAGGCTTTACAGCAAAGATAAATGAATATAATGATATAATACAATTCATAATCACTAATTACGAGTCACTAAAAAAACAGGAGTATATATGAGAAGACAAAAAAGTTATGCCGGTATTATCTCAATAATTATTTTTTTACTATTGATTGGTGGAGCATTTTTTATCTATAGTTCAAAATTTTTTGAAAGAAATACACCAAAGATTATAACAAATAATAAAATATATTGGAATTTGAAAAAACCTTTGGATATTTTACTAAAAGATGACAGTGGTATCAAGTTTGTAAATGCTACTTTGAGTGATGGCAAAAACAGTATAGTTGTTGCCAATAAAATGTATAAAAAACCTATGACTGCAACACATCTTTACATCAAATCTCCAAAAAATAGTTTTATATACAAAAAAGATAGATTTAAACTTACCATCCAAGCTGTAGATACAAGCAAATGGAACTTTTTTTCCGGAAACAGTGCCACAAAAACCATAGATATAGTCATAGACCAAAAAAGACCCGAGCTTTATACGATAAATTCATCTTACGGCATCAAAAAAGGCGGAAGTGCACTGGTAATTTTTAAAGCCGGAGATAAACATATGCAAGAGTTATATATAAAAACTCCTTTTGGCAAGAAGTTTTATCCAACTCCGTTTTATAAAAAAGGATACTATATCTCACTTTTGGCCTGGCCTATAAAAGAGAAAAAATTTAGAGCCGATATAGTTGCAAAAGACAAAGCCGGCAATATTTCAAGGGCTCATGTGGCACTTTATATAAAACCAATGCGATACAGGAAAAGTACTATCACACTGAGTGATAACTTTTTAAATGGCAAAGTAGCAAATTTTATAGAAGAAGTTGCACCGAAACTTTCAAAAGAAAATCCTCTAAAGCAGTTTATCTATGTAAATGAAACCGAAAGAAAGAAAAATGAAGACTTGATACATAAAATAAGCTCACATACTGACAAATCATTAGTAAAAAACTTTTATCTAAAACCTTTTTATCCTCTAAGAAATGCTGCAAGGGTTGCAAGTTTTGGAGACTATAGAACATATATATACAAAGGTAAAAAAGTAAGTAATTCCTACCATCTTGGAGTTGATTTAGCCAGTACAAAAATGGCCAAAATCAAATCTTCCAACAAAGGCGAAGTTGCATTTGCCCATTTCAATGGTATTTACGGTAATAATATCATCATATATCACGGCTTGGGGCTATACTCCCTGTATGGACACTGTTCAAGCTTTTTGGTCCAAAAAGATGACATGGTAAAAAGAAATCAAACTATAGCCAAAACCGGCAAAACCGGTATGGCACTGGGTGATCATTTGCACTTTGGTATACTTGTACAGGGAGTGGAGGTATATCCTCTTGAGTGGATGGATAAGCACTGGATGAAGGTCAATATTTTTAATGTTATAAAAGACGCAAAAAAAATAATTGATAAAAAATAGGTACATTTTTTGCTTTTTTAAACAAAAATATAGTATTATGTCAGGTTGAATAGTGATAGTAAATTTAAAGAGGTTTTTTTGAAACAAAGAACAATAGCAAAAAAAGTCAAAGGTGTCGGTATAGGCTTACATAAAGGTGACCCTGTAGAGATAGTACTGGAGCCTTTGGAAGCTGACAGCGGAATTGTCTTTTATAGGTCTGATTTAAATGTAACCATTGAAGCCAAGCCGGAAAATGTAGTAGATACCAAAATGGCTACTGTTATCGGCAAAGACGGTGCTGTTATATCAACAATAGAGCATTTGCTTTCTGCAATTTATTCTTATGGAATTGATAATATTCGTATCTCTCTAAGTGCTGCTGAAGTACCGATAATGGACGGTAGTGCGACAAGTTTTTGTATGCTTTTGGATGAAGCCGGCATAAAAGAGTTGGATAAAAACAAAAATGTAATGATAATAAAAAAAGAGATTACTTTTACTTCAGGAGAAAAATTTACCAAAATTTCACCTTCAAAAACAGCCAAATATCATTTTATTATCGATTTTCCCCATCCGGTTATTGGAAGGGAAGAGTATGAATTTGTATTTAGCAAAAAAGATTATATTCAAAATATTTCCAAAGCGAGAACTTTCGGATTTTTAAAAGATGTACAAATGCTAAGAAGCATGGGACTCGCTCTTGGAGGCTCACTTGATAATGCCATTGTACTTGATGATAATAAAATGTTAAACAGTGACCCGTTAAGATATGAAAATGAATTTGTAAGACATAAAATACTTGATGCCATAGGCGACTTGAGTCTGCTTGGTATGCCACTCATTGGAAGTTACTCTTCATTTGCCGGAAGTCATGATTTAAATCACAACCTTACATTGGAAATTTTAAAAGACTCTTCAAATTATGAGATAAAAAGTTTTGATGAAGAGTCAGCTACATCTTTTACAAAGGCTTTTGCATAAAAGACAAAATAAAGATAGAAGTAGTTGTTGTATCACTATCCTCTCCATTTCTGCTGGGCTTGTATAAAAACAATCAACTTTTCAAAACTTACCGTTCAAGTGAAAAAGCCAGTGAAATTTTACCCAAAATTTTTAAAGAGATTGAAGCAATATATGACATTGACAAACTATATTATGCCAAAGGTCCGGGCAGTTTTATGGCAATAAAAGTAAGTTATGTATTTTTAAAAAGTTTTTCCATAGCTAAAGGTATTGATTTCAAAGCGGTGGATGGATTTTACTTCAACAACAACTCACCCATAAAAGCTTTAGGCAAAACATATTTTATTAAAGAGGGAAATAATATAATTTTAGATACAATAATACCTAAAAAAGAGGGAGAATTTTTTTTGCCGACAATTTTAAATGATAAAGATTTTTCACAAGACAATCTGCCTTTATATATACTTCCGGTGATTTGAGTAGAGATAAAATGATTATATATGTACCTGCAACCAGTGCCAATTTGGGACCCGGTTTTGATACTCTTGGAATCGCTTTAAACCTGCACAATAAAGTTATCATAAAAAAGAGTAATTTTTTCAGTTTGTCTATAAAAGGTGAAGGCTCAGACAGAAAAAGATTTAAAAACAATAATCTTTTTGTAAAAATATTTTATGAAGTTTATGAAGAAATAACCGGCAAAAGAGATAATTTTAGATTTGAATTTTATAATAAAATACCGATTTCAAGAGGGCTTGGAAGCAGTTCAGCCATTATTACAAGTGCCGTAGCAGCTGCCTACGCTCTTTTGGATGACTGCGTTGACAAAGAAAAGATTTTAAACAAGTCTCTTTACTATGAAAATCATCCTGACAATATCGCTCCGGCAGTACATGGAGGTTTTACCGTATCAGTTGTAGATAATGATAAAGTTTACACTTTAAAAAAAGAGATGCCATCTTTTTTAAAAGCTGTTGTAGTGATACCAAACCGTGCAATGTCTACTGCCAAGTCAAGGACAACTCTCCCAAAAGAGTATCCTTTGAAAGATATAGTTTATAATTTGTCCAGAAGTTCAATGCTCAGTGCACTCTTTTTTGATGAAAAATGGGATTTGTTAAAGATTGCATCAAAAGACAGACTCCACCAGGATAAGAGAATGTCAAATATGAAAGAGTTGTTTGCCGTTCAAAAAACAGCACTTGAAGCCGGAGCACTAAGCAGTACACTCTCGGGCAGCGGGTCAACTTTTTTCAATATTGCTTATGAGGATGATGCTAAAAAGATAGCAAATACCCTAAAAACAAAGTTTCCATATTTTAGAGTTGAAACATTTGATTTTGATAATATAGGTTTAAAAGTAAATTTTTGATATAATGATAACAAAACATACTCCTTTTAGAATGTGTATTTCCTGCAAAGAGAGAATCGAACAAAATAAATTGGTAAGATTGCAGTGCAAAAACAGGGAAATAATTCCATATTCATATGAAGGCAGAAGTTTTTATCTTTGTAAAGATTGTCTAAAAAATACAAAAGAAGACAAATTGGCCAAATTATTGCAAAGATATTGTAAAATAAGTAAAGATAAAATTTTAAAGATGGTTGAAACACACAAGGAGAAGATATTTAATGGATAAGGTTCGTATTCACGAAATTGCCAAGGAATTGGGCATGAAGAGCAAAGAAGTTGTTGAGAGTGCCAAAGACCTCGGCATAGAAGCCAAATCGGCAAACAGCGCAGTAACACCAGAAATTGCTGAAAGACTTGTAAATTTTATTATGAGTGGTGACAGGGGCGAAGCACCTGAGATAAAGAAGGAAGTTCCGGAGCAAAAAGAGGAAAAATCCACTGAAAAAGAAGAAAAAAACAAAGTTAAAACTGAGCCGAAGACTGAGTTAAAAAAAGAAAAAGCAGTCAAGGAAAAAGTAGTTAAAGAAAAGAGGGTCAAAAGAGAAGAAGTCAAAAAAACTTCTGAAGAACCAAAAGAAAAAGAAGAACCAAAAGCTCCCAAAGAACCAAAAGCTGAAACTAAAATTGAAACTAAAGCACCGGATAAAGAAGTTCAAAAAGAAGAGAAACCAAAAGAGACTTTAGCAACCGCAAGCATTAAAAAAAGAAGAGGTTTTGTAATAGTCAAAAAGAAAAAACCAAAAGTAGAAGAAGCTCCCAAAGAATCAAAAAAAGTTACAGACTTTGAAATGCCAAAAGCATTTGAAGATGCAGCAAAAAAGAAGAAAAAAAGTAAAAAAGTAAAAAAAAGCAGTGCAAAAAAAGATGATTCGGCCCAAATAGATATATTGGCTGATAGGGAACTCAGCGAAGTCAAACTTGATTTGATTGATGATATGGTTGTACTTCCTGATTTTACTGTCAAACAAGAAGAAATCAAACAAAAAAGAACAAAAACTTTTGATCCAAGTCAGGTAAAAACAGTTAAAAAACCATCTTTCATACAGCATGGTATCCAGAGAAGTACCAAAAAAAGGCGAAGAAGAAAAGCAGAAACAAAGGTTGAAGATATCAAAACTATAAATATTCCACAAGAGATAAGAGTCTATGAGTTTGCAGAAAAACTTTCAAAAAAACCAAGCGATGTCATAAAGGCTCTGTTTACTCTTGGCGTTATGGTTACCAAAAATGACTTTTTAGATAAAGATGCCATAGAAATTTTAAGCGAAGAGTTCGAAGTAGATGTAAACATCACCAATCCGGTTGATGAATTTGATTATGAAAAAGTTTATGATGAGGGTGACCCTTCAAAATTTGTTCCAAGACCTCCTATCATAACCATCATGGGTCATGTTGACCACGGTAAAACTTCACTGTTGGATAAAATTAGACAAACAAATGTGACTGAAAAGGAACATGGAGGTATCACTCAGCATATTGGAGCTTATACGGTAGAAAAAGACAGCAAGAAGATAACTTTCATAGATACGCCGGGTCACGAAGCCTTTACTCAAATGAGATCTCGTGGAGCACAGGCAACTGATATAGCTGTTATCGTTGTAGCTGCAGATGATGGTGTAAAACCCCAAACAAAAGAGTCTATTTCTCATGCCAAAGCAGCAGGCATCCCTTTTATAGTAGCTATAAACAAAATAGACAAACCCACAGCCAATCCCGACATGGTCAAATCAGGTTTAGCAGAGCTTGATGTAACACCTGTTGATTGGGGTGGAGAGTATGAATTTGTAAATGTATCCGCAAAATCAGGCGAAGGCATAGATGACTTACTTGAAGTTTTACTTTTACAAGCTGAAATACTTGAGCTTAAAGCCAATCCTGACGCATATGCAAAAACCATTGTTATAGAAAGCAAACTTGAAAAAGGAAGGGGTCCGGTTGCAACCGTAATATCAAAAAACGGTACTTTAAAGGTTGGAGACAATATAGTTTCAGGAAGTGCTTTTGGAAAAGCAAGAGCACTCATTGACTATAACGGTAAAAACATCAAAGAGATAAAACCGGGCGAAACCGGAGTTGTAGTAGGTCTTAACAATATAGCCTCTGCCGGAGAAAAACTTTTTTCAACTCCGGATGAAAAAACAGCAAGAGAATTTGCAAACAAAAGAGCAGAATATGAAAGACAAAAAGAGTTATCAAAAAGTACAAAAGTTTCTCTTGAAGAGTTAACATCACAAATTGCTTCTGGAAAACTAAAATCACTTCCTCTTATCATCAAAACTGATGCATTAGGAAGCTTGGAAGCTATCAAAGGAAGTTTGGAAAAACTCAAGAATGAAGAGGTCAAAGTAAATATCATCCACAGTGATGTAGGCGGTATCACCCAAAGTGACATAGCTTTGGCAAAAGCAAGTGAAAACTGTATCATTATGGGTTTTAATATAAGACCTACAGGTGCAGTTAAAGAGGAAGCTAAAAAACTTGGTATTGAGATAAAAACATACAATGTTATATATGACATGATTGATGACGTAAAAGCACTTCTAGGAGGTCTCCTCTCACCGATAGTAAAAGAAGAAGCTTTGGGTCAAGCTGAAGTAAGAGATGTATTTATGGTGCCAAAAGTCGGAGCAATTGCCGGATGCATAGTAACTGATGGTACTATAAACAGAGGTGTCAGCGTAAGAGTTATCCGAGACGGTGTAGTCATATATGAAGGTGAAATTTCATCTCTTAAAAGGTTTAAAGATGATGTCAGAGAAGTGGCAAAAGGATATGAATGCGGTATCGGCATAGAAGGATACAATGATATCAAAGTAGGTGATTATCTTGAGAGCTTTAAAAAAGTAGAAGAGAAGGCAAAATTTGAATAAAAGCATCAAACTTAAAAGAACTGAAAGTATTTTAAGAGAAATCATATCTGAAGCTTTGACAACTTTAAGTGACGGGGTTTTAAAATCCCTGGTTGTTACTGAAGTTGACTGCAAAAGAGGCAAATATGATGCAGATGTCTACCTAGACCAAAGCTTTTACAATGATGAGGAAAAAGCCTACGTACTTAAGCATTTGAAAAAAGTAAGGGGTTATCTTGAAAACTATACACTTCAAAATGAAGGGTGGTTTAGATGCCCCAAATTTCACTTTAAATTTGATGAAAAGTTGCAAAAAAAACAAAAAACCGAAGAACTTTTTGCCAAAATAGAAAAAGAGTTGAAAAAATGATAGACCTTGATACGATAAATGCTGTTTTGGAAGATAACGGAGTAAAGCTCTATGATACGGAACTGGTTGAAGAAAATGAGCAAAAAATTTTTAGAATTTACATAACTTCTGATAGCACCATAACACTTGATAAATGTGCGGAAATCTCTCATATAATTTCACCTATTATCGATACCAATCCGCCCACAAATGATCCTTACTTTTTGGAAATTAGCTCTCCGGGTATAGAAAGAGCACTTAAAAAACCGCTTCATTTTATAAATTCTGTCAATGAAACCATAAAACTTAAAACAAAAGATAGCAAAAAGATCATAGGCAAACTCATAAATGCTGATAATGAAAAGATTACGGTAGAATACAACGGTAAAAAAGAGAGTTTAAAATACAGCGATATCAACAAGGCTAGAACATATTTTGAATGGTAAATGATAACTTTTACATGACTCTTGCTTTGCAGGAGGCTTGGAAATATCAGGGCTTGACTTATCCAAATCCTGCTGTCGGTGCACTCATAACCGACAAAAACGGAAAAATTCTCTCTGTCTCGGCCCATAAAAAACAAGGTACTCCTCATGCTGAACTAAATGCTGTAAAAGAGGCATATCTTGTGCTGAAAAATGATAATATTTTACAAAATTTGACAAACCCCTCACAAATTCACAACTACCTTCTAAACAACCATGGCAATATATTTCATAATTGCAAAATTTATGTTACTTTAGAGCCTTGCAACCACTTTGGCTCCACACCTCCTTGTTCACTTTTGCTTTCATCTTTAGGCTTTGGTGAAGTTATCATAGGAAGCATAGAAGAAAATCCGGAGGCTGTGGGAGGAATAAACAAATTACTGCAAAATGGCATTAAAGTACGACATGGGATACTCAAAGAAAAATGTGACTCTTTATTGTATCCTTTTAAACAATGGAAAAGAGAGAGATTTGTATTTTTCAAAATTGCTACAAATCTTAACGGTACTTATGATACAGGTACTATAAGTTCAATTGCTTCAAGAAAATATGTGCATGAACTTAGAGACAAAACAGACCTTCTAATCATAGGCGGCAACACAGTAAGAAGTGACAGACCTACACTTGACAGCAGACTTGTCGGAGGAAAAGCTCCTGATGTACTTATATATTCAAAACAAAAAGAGTTTGATAAAAGTATCCCACTTTTTAATGTAAAAAACAGAAAAGTTTTCATATCGGATAGTTTGGATATAGTAAAAGATTATAACTTTGTAATGATTGAAGGCGGAGACAATATGCTAAAAGCTACAAAAGAGATAACAAACTGGTATCTCTTTTTCATAGCCCCCGCCATCAAAAAAGGTAAATGCTTGACCTCTTTGACATCTTTAAAACCACTATACCAAAATCGAATAGAAGATGATATAATATTGTGGTTTGACAAATCTTAAACTGTTAAACTCTGCAAACTTGCTTTTACTCTTTTATTATGTACCCAAAGCATTATACCAAAGAGTATGATACCCACTATATGAGAGTCTTGTATATGAGGTATAACACTTTTGTATCCAAAAATTTTATCCGGAAAAAGCAATAAAAGTGTAGTCACCACAAAAATCAATCTTTCATAAATTTTAAGTTTTCCGTTCCAAAATCCCTCTACAAATATGGCAAAAGAGA
>CAZMKH010000013.1:0-16569 GCA_964566455.1 uncultured Campylobacteraceae bacterium
GTCATTAAATACACTAGAAATTACATAACATAACGTAAATTCTCTTGAAAATTATTACTTACCTACTCTGCTTTTTGAGTATATTTACACTTAGGATAAGCACTACATCCATAAAATTTGCCAAATTTGCCACCTCTCTCTTTTAACTCACTTCCACACTTAGGACACTCTTTTGTATCTTGCTTCACTACTTTTGCAACTTCGACTTTTTTAGAAAGAGATTTTATAAAGTATCTATTTTCTACATCCAAGGTAAACTCTTTTGCATTAACAGTTACTACACCGTCTGCTAGGAAAGATTTTAAAGTCTCTTTGCTTAACGTACTATTTATTGTTTTATTGTTTTTCCATATAACAAAACGACACCCATCAATAACTTTTGTTTGAGGATTCCACTTATAATTTTCGCACTGAAAGGTTTTATCATTTTCTACTAAACAAGCATTACAAATAGGACATTTAATCTCACATTCATAGTTTTTATCTATATACTCTACAAGCTTTTTTGTATACACTCCCGCATTTTGTAGTCCCTGTTTACTTCCAAAAATCCAAAAAGCACTCTTTGCTCTTGAGATAGCAACATTCATCATATTTCCATGATCATGGTTTGTAAAGTGTGTTCCATTATACTTTTTATCGACTGCTGGGGAAAAGATTATAATTTCTCTTTCACTTCCCTGAAAAGCATGAACTGTCCCCACTAAAATCTTATCTAGGTTATACTGAGAAGCCTTTTTCAATGCCTGAGTAAGCATCTTTTTTTGATTGTTAAAAGGAGTTACAATACCTATCTGCTTATAAAATTCATCAGCAGATAGACTTGTGTCATTATGCTTATTATATATATCTGTAAGTGTTGATATATTGTTTAGTAAATAAGAGATTATCTCTTTTGTCTCTATGTAACTACTATTGTTTTTAACACTCGAATCAAGGTTAAAAAGCTTCATAGAAGGGTATTGTTCTTTTGCATCATCAAGGTATAATTTTTTTGAGAAAGTTCGTACTTTAGGGATGAGAATACCCTTATAGATAATCTCATTACAGTACTCTATGATTTCATCTTTACATCTAAAATGTTCTTTTAGCCATAAGGAGTTCTCTTCATACTCTTTCATCTCAAAACTATCAAAATTTGTTGCTCTGTTAGCAATAGTTAAAAAATTGGAAAATATTGCTGAATGCTCTTTTTTAAATCTACTATAGTCTATATTAGCTGAAATGTTTTCTGTTATTGAGTTATCAACCACTTCATCAAAGGGGTAGACTGGTTCTATCTGTTTCTCATCTCCTACTATTATCATCTTTTTTGCTACATAGAGTGCTGGAAGACCTATTGGAGCTAAAACCATACCTGATTCATCAGATAAAACTAAGTCAAAAAACTCTCTTATAAGTATATGTTTGTCATCCTCTTTATGTTTAAATGCTCCAAATAATGAGTGCATAGTTACAGTCACCATTGGGAAAAGAGGAGTAATAAGAAAGATGTTGTTTATATCACTTGCAAGGTTTGAACCTGAATCTTTTTGTTCTACAATTTTATAACCACCATCATAGTACTTGAGTCCATAAAAAGTCTCATTTTGCTCTAGTTTATTATCTAGTAAATCTTTTAAGTCATCTATTTTAGTGATACTTATTTCATTAAATTTATCTTTTTTATAGATTTTAAAATCACATGATTTGCATTTAAAAAGAGTATCATTACTCTCTATAGAATTATTACAGATTGGGCATTTCCCATTTGATGGTTTTTTTTCTAATCTCTTTAAATTAAGTATAAAAAAGGCTTCTAGGAGATGCAGACTTAAAAAGAAAGTATCAAATCTTTCATTTTTATCTAAACTTTCGTATGTCTTAAACAAATCAGCACTGCTATCTATAGACTCCACCATTTTTTTAGCATTTTTGGCAATAAAATGAAAGAGTATTTCTACTGTTTCTTCTAAAGTTGTTATCTCTTTATTAAATACTTGATTTGTCTTTTTAAGATATTCCTCTTGCATCTCCTCAATATCAAGAGAAGATATATAGTCAAAGATTTTAGCTATACTTGTAAAGAGTACACCATTTTCATACTTGTTCTCACTATTTCTAATCTGAGGAACAACACAATCTTCTTGAATTAAATCTACTTTAATATCAGCTTCAAATTCTTTAAGTTTTAACCATCTTTTATATAATATCTTACCACTTGCCTTAGCATCGCCAAAGCCACCTGAAATTCCCTCTATAATATTGTTTATAGCTTGTCTTACACTTGATGTACCAAGTATAGGTTTCCCGGTATCTATAAAACTATATGGGTCTTTTCTTGTACTATCATAACTATGTTTTGCCTTAATAGCTGTTTTTACAATATAGTCTGCAAAAATCGCGCGTAAAAGTGCTGTTTTACCTGTCCCTGGAGGTCCATTTACAGGAATTATATCCATTGGAGAGAGATAACTACTCAGAGCTAAGCGTTGTGAAAGAGTAATAGCAAACTCTGAGTTAAATGAGCCTAAATGTTTTTTTTGTAACTCTTGGAGTTTTTCTTTTGTCAAGTCTAAACTATTTTTATCTGTTTGTAAAATATCTATTTTCTCTAGGTATTGTGATGGGTGATGATAAAGAACTCGGTTGAGTTTGTCATCTGCATTTACTTTTTTCATATAAGGTATAATTGAACTTTTATACGCAGTTAACAAGCCTCTTACTATGTTATCTTGTTCTATTAGTTTTTCTATGTTTACAATCCCTATAAGAGAGCTTAACTCACTCTCTACTAGAGTATTTAAGTTTTTATGTGAGTTTATTTTCTCTTTGAGCTTTTGATTGAAATTTTGTAAATTTTCACTATAAGTCGCTTTCTCCAAAGCTAGCAAATTTGAAGCATCTATATATTTTTGTAAAATACTGATGTAATACTCAAAGTTTTTGTTTGGATATTTTTTATCTATCTCTTTATCGAGTAGCTCTTCTTTAAAACTCTCTAAGTCAGTATATTTTATAGTGTAAAGTTTATTTGAAGCATAGTAGTTGTTAAAAACGATTTGTGCTTTATTAAAGAGAGATGTTAAAAACTTTTCTTTGTTGTAGATAGAGAGATTTTTTAACTCAATAAGAGTTTTTTTAATATTTTTATCTAGTGTAAATACAAAATATATTGGAGTTGAGTAAATCTTATCTTCTCTATTTTTGGAGATTTCTACAAACTCATTAACAAAAGGAAAGTAGATAACTTTATACTTCTCTAAGTCTTCGCCTTTTAAACATCGAATATATTTCATCATATAACAAAGATTTTCTTTGTAAGTTTTTTTATCTTTTTCGCCGTATTTTAGAAGAAAATAGTTTATATCTTGAAGCTCTTTTTTGTCTATATTTCCATCTTTTTTTGGAAAAACTAATGTACTTAATGATGACTGAACTATAAAATCATAGTAATAATTTATAATATCCATTTTATTAATTTGTTTCATATAATTCCTTGTGTTATCTAACGACTAAGGAGAGCAATATTTTCCCACTATAATAAATATTGATTCCTACATTTTGTTATCTTGTATAAACTTTCTTTTTTTGAAAATCTCTTTCAAATTTTGTTTTTGGATATCATCAAATCATGAAGAGTTTTAATTAAAGATACAATGTTATCATTTTCAAGCTTTAAGTGATTATTATTTGCTGAATTATATGAAAATGGCGAAGTTGAATTCAACACATATTCAGCAGTGAAATTATGTCAATTCCATAAAACAATTTTTTGCATGTTTAAAGACCTATCTATTAACTCCGCCGTTTACAGCTGTTAAAACTCTTTCCAAACTATCTAACATACCAGTTCTAAAAGCTTCATCGCCCGCAAATAGTTTGTAAAGTTCTAACTCTTTTTTTCGCTCTTTATTCATAACTTCCGATAAAATTTTCATAAGAGCTAATCTTCGAGTATGTTCATCATGATTCTCTTCAAATTTACTTTTATAATCATTGTGGGTTTTTACTTTTTCCATTAAATTAACGAACTTAATTCTCTGCTCTTCTGGTGTAGCCTCCCAACCCTGAAACCACTTTTCATTAAAGTTCTTAATTATCTCGTCTAAAGGATCTTTTTCTTCATCTACACCATGAGCACCTCTTGGGTTTGCATTTTGAGGATCAAGTTCTGCTTGACTCTCATCTAACTCGATGCTTGTATTTAATCGAACTCTTTGTAAGCCATAAGTTGAAAGATCAACCGTATTGAGTAGTTCATCCAGCTTATCTTTATCTTTGTCAACAATGATGAGTTTAGGTATCAAAAATTTCAAAAACCAATAGAGTTTTTCCCAACCAAGTATTTCATAAGGCATTATAGACGCCATTTGACCATATATTTTTACAAACTGTTTTGCTTTGATTTTATAATCTGCTTTTTCGTCATCTTCAAGTTCCAAACTAACATTAAAACGCTGTGCCGCAATATCAATGATAGGTGAAAGCTTGGTAGCTTCTACACCTTTAAAATATTTCTCAAAGAACTCTTCTACTTCACTCTGCTCATACACACCTTGTTCATCTAAAGAGATTTTTAGTTCATGTAGTACATTGACATCTGTTGCTTCATTAAGCACAGTAGCCGTATAAAAAGGATCAAATGATGCTTTAATATCTTCAACTTTATTAAAAAAATCTAGTACAAATAGATCTTCTGTTTTTTTGCCATATTTTGGAGCAGCACGGTTTAATCTTGATAATGCTTGTACTGCGAGTACTCCTTGAAGTTTCTTGTCTACATACATAGCACACAGTTTTGGTTGATCAAATCCTGTTAAAAATTTATTAGCAACAACCAGTATTTTATATTCATCGCTATCAAATTTATCTGCAATATCTTTAGATGCAAAACCATTTATGCTATCTTCGCTGTATTCAATGCCTTTGATCTCTTTTTTTCCGGAAAATGCAACAATAGCTTTAAAGGGATCTCCTAAACTTTTTAGTTTTGCCGCAATAGCTTTATGGTAGAAAATAGCAGTTTCAATATTTGAAGTGACTACCATTGCTTTCGCTTTGCCTTGAAGTTTCTTTGTTTTTACTACTTTTGAGATAAAATGATCAAGTATAATATCAACTTTTGTAGCAATGGTAGAGGGGTGTTTCTCTACAAAACTGCGTAATTTTTTCTGTGCTTTGTTTGTGTCAAAAAGAGGATTGTCCTCTATAGATTTTTCAATCTCATAATAGCTTTTATATGTTGTATAGTTGGCAAGAACATCTAAAATAAAACCTTCTTCTATAGCTTGTTTCATAGAATATAGATGGAATGGTTTAAATGTGCCATCTTCTTGTTTTGTGCCAAACTTTTCAAGAGTACTGTTTTTTGGTGTAGCAGTAAAAGCAAGATAAGAAGCGTTACCTTTCATTTTCCTAGACTTTAACACCTCAAGCACCATATCTTGTGCGTCCATCTCTTCATCAAACTCTTTTTTACCCATAGCCTCATTCATTTTAGCATGGGCTGAGCCACTTTGAGAGCTATGTGCTTCATCTATGATTACAGCAAAGCGTTTATCACTCAAATCACTAATTCCATCCACTATAAATGGAAACTTTTGAATGGTAGTAATAATTATTTTTTTGCCAGCTTCCAAGCTCTCTTTGAGTTCACTAGAGCTATATGCAGGAGCAACTATATTTTTTACTTCGCTAAAACTTTTTATATTTTCTCTTATCTGTTTGTCGAGTATCTTTCTATCGGTTACTACTATCACGCTATCAAAAAGAGGATAATCCACTCCCTTACTTCCAGGAACATCATTAGCAAATGGGTATGCTTCTATAAGTCCATAAGCACTCCACGCAATCGAATTAGACTTACCACTACCGGCACTATGTTGGATAAGATAGGTTTTACCTACCCCATTGACACTTACATCATAAAGTAGTTTTCTGACAACATCGAGCTGGTGATACCTTGGGAAAAAGAGGGTTCTACTATTAAGTTTATCTTTCTCTTTTCCATCAAGCCGCACAAAATGCTGGATAATATCAGCCAAAGAATTTTTAGAAAATATCTCTTCCCATATATAGGCTGTTTTATGACCGTTAGGATTTACCGGATTTCCTGCACCATGATTATTGCCTTTATTAAATGGCAAAAAGAATGTTTTTTTACCCTCTAATTTTGTTGTCATATAGGCTTCATCGGTATCTATTGCAAAATGCACAATAGATCGTGCAAAATTCAATAGTGTCTCTTTTGGATCTCTGTCTTCTTTGTATTGTTTAATACCATGAAACCTTGCATTCTGACCTGTCCATGGGTTTTTTAACTCAATTGTAACAATTGGCAAGCCATTGATGAACAAAACCATATCTAACTCTAATCGAGGGTTTTCACGAGAGTATGTCAACTGTCTTGTAACACTAAACTCATTTGATGCAAACTGTTTTTTTATAACCTCACCACTGGATGCAAGAGGGGCTACATATAAGAGCTTAAAATGGGCATCTTCAACATCAAGTCCTTTTTTAAGAACTTTTAGCACACCGTACTTTTTAATCATCTTATCAAGGCGACCAATAATTTTCAGTTTATATTGTGGATCTCGTTTGAGCTTATCTAACTCTTCTTCTTGCGTTGACTCTATAAAATGCCAAAATCGTTTTTCATCTATGGCATCCTCTTTATTGAAATCACTCGGAAATCCTTGATAAAAGCCTTGTTCTATCAAGGAGCGTTCTATTACACTCTCAAGCGCTTCTTCATTTGTACTACTTGCCATTTTTACCCCTTTTTGCAATACTCTCTAGTGCTTTAATATTTTCAATAGCTCCTATTGCTTCTCTTTTTTCTCTTCTGGCTGCACTAAATTTCTTATACTCATCTTTTGCTTTTTTATCTGCCTCTTTTTTAGAGATATTTCCAAAAGTTCCAAGAACATCTCTATCATTAAATTGCAAAAAACTATCAAGTTTTTCTTCCCAGTCTTTTAAAAATATTTGTTTTTTTCTTTTTGCTTGATCTTCTGCATAATCTAACCACATCACAACGATACGATTAAGTTCATCTATCTCTTCTTCACTAAGATAATTTTTAGCCACAGTCACATCTGTACTTTTTATCTGCTCTTTATCAATACATGTTATACCCATATTTGGTTTTGTGGCATCGACTCTTGAGGCTATTAGCTCTGCTGCTGTCTTGTGTGTTACGGCATAATGGAGTTTGTTTTGAATATGTTGAAAAAATCGTGTAGTCTCACTCCATGAAGGGTCATAATCACTAGCAAGTGTAAATATCTCTCGCACTCTAAGATACATTCGCCTTTCACTAGCACGGATGTCTCTAATACGCTCGATGAGTTCATCAAAATGGTCAGGTACACTTGAGTTGGCAACAGGAGGATTTTTGAGCCGCTCATCATCCATGGCAAACCCTTTGACGATATACTCTTTTAAGATAGAATTTGCCCATTTCCTAAACTGTACACCACTTCTGCTTCGCACTTTAAAACCAATTGCGATGATCATATCGAGGTTATAATGCTCTACATTATAATTTTTGCCATCACTGGCAGTTGTTCGGTAGTTCCGAACAACTGAATCTTTATCTAACTCTTCATCTTCAAAAATAGTTTTAATATGCTCACTGATAGTTGATTTTGATTTACCGAAAAGTTCACAAAGTTGCTTTTGACTAAGCCAGAGTGTTTCATTTTCTAGTGTAACTTCAAGTTTTGTTTTACCGTCTTGGCTTTGATAGATTAGGATTTCAGAATTATTGTTCATTTGCAAGTCCTCTCTTTTCTCTGTCAAAATATTCTAAAAACATTTTGACTGCAAACTGAATGTCTTTAGAATCTTTACTAATATCTATTCTTCTAATTTTATTTTCTATAAAATCATAATCCACAAAATCCTTAATATTTTTATAGTTAAATTGTTGGCTTTCTCTTGTGGTGTATTCACCCATGCTTTGACTATAAGAGATAGTATTAAATATCTTTAAAAAACATAAAAGTTCTTCTTCATCATTAAGTTTTTCTCTTAAATAATTTTTCATAGCTCCCTCATCAAGTCTTTTCCATGTATAGAGTAATGATAGAGAAAGTTTTGCATCTTTAAAACTATGCTTTCTACCCCACTCTTGTATTTTAAACTTAAGTATATTTTTTAATTCTTGTAAATGCTTATTCGTGATTAATTGATCTGATTCATGTTTAGTTTCTTTGTCATATTCTCCATGTTGTTGCATTATTGATGAAACTTCAGAAGCAGAAATATCAATGCTATTATTAGCTTTTTGTATAGCTTCTTTTAAAATCTCAAATCTCTCATATTTGTTTTCGATTTGGTTTAACATACGATATATGATTCTTCCAACTCTAATTTCTTTACCAAATTCAAACATTCCTTTCAAGTCCGGAAAACTATCTCCTAAATCTATCAGTACATTGCATATAATTTGGGCTTTAGTTTTGTCAGAATTACTTATATAGTCTTCAAGTCTTTCCAGAAATTTATATATTTCCCCATTACTATTTAACTGTTCTATTACTTTACGAAATTCATCTTCATTTGATGCACTTATGAAATAACTATTCATCTGTGTTTTAAATATAAAACTCTTATTAAGTGAAATTTTAAAATATATATCAAAAAACTCTGGACTACATATTTTGGCTTCCTTTCTACACTCTCGTAATGCTCCTGTATAAATAGTATTTGTAAATACTTCCTTAATTTTTATAAACAACTCTTGCATAAGTTCTAAATAATTTTCTTTATCAATCTTTTCTAATTTATCATACGATTTTTCAAAAAATTCTCTTACTATCTTTTTTTCTTGTTCACTATCGTCACTATAAGATAAGCTCTCCCTAATTTGTCCAGTAAACATGTTGGAATTATTTTTTATAAGTTCATAAATTTTAGGTTCAAAAACTTGAAATCCTGTAATTGCTATTAGATCGATTATATTTACCTCATTTCCAATAGCAGAAAAATTAAATCTCAATATATTTATATATCTAATAACATCCCTTATGCTTTCAAAAAAATATTTAAAACCACCATGAAATATATTGCCCCAATAGTTTTGATCAAATTCTTCATCTTCCAATGTACTAATAATTTCATTAAGTTTTTTAAATAAAAATTCATATACTTTATCTTGAGAAATAGATGGAACTTGAAGCGGAACATGAACTATTTTCTCAAGATATTCGCTTCCATCTCCTTTTTGAACTTCTGATAAAGCATCAATTACTACATCTCTCTCCATGGAAGCCAGATAAATCGTATTTGGAAAATTACCCAATGATTTTATCAACTGAAAAATTTGTCGTATTTCAGTATTATTTAACCTGTCAATATCATCAATAACAATCAATATTTTTTTATCAAAATTTTTCAAATGCTTTTCGATAGAAGCTTTTGTTTGTGACAAATTTTTAGACTTTAACTTACCCCACTTTGAACCTGCTTTACCAACTGTTTTAAAAACTTTTGATACTGTTTTGCTTAAAATAAAAGTAGTTGGTTCAGGTATTTGACTTATCACATCAAAAAAGTTTGCATAGGCTTCAAGCTCTTCTCCGATTTTTTCTGCTTCTTTTCCATAATCTTTATGATTGACAACTTTCGAAAAGTCTTTAAAAAACTGACTAATCAATTGCTCTGTATCCGAATATAGCCAAGGTTCAAATTTAAATATCAAAATATTATCTTCTTTCTGTATATCCTCAAGAACCATATTTATAATAGATGTTTTTCCAGAACCCCATTTACCAAATAGTCCTATTGTTAAACTTTCATCTCTATCGACACTATAAGTAATAATTGCGTTAGTAATGACTTTTGCAAATTCTTTTCTATCTAAAAAATCTTCCTGTTTTTTCTTTATAGGTTTATCAGCTCTTAATATACTTTGTTTAGTCATCACACGCCCTCACTTTTCCGGTTACTACACTATCTATCAAGGTGGCTTTATACTCTTCAAGCTTTTTTATTTGCTTTTGTTGCAGGGTAACAACATGATCTATTTTTTTGGTTTGTTCTTCTATATATTCTACGATTTTCTTTTGTTCTTCTTTTGGTGGTACTTGAACTGAAATATTGTATAAATCATCTGTATATAGTCTAATAAATCCTTCCATGACACCTGTAACAACTTTTTTGAATTCACTTAAATACATACTTTGGTTTAATAAGCTTCCATAATAGTCTATATTGTATTTATCTGAAATAGTTCTATATACTGAATAATCTGGACTTGTAATGCCCTCAATTTTAGAAACTGCCAATAATCCATTAACAGCTTGCATTTTATTTATAACTAAATTATTTTGATAAACTTTTTTATATCCAACTAGCGTTTTAGCCATACCAGCTCTTTCCTCAAGAGAAGATTTCGGAATTACACCTTGATATTTACTCAAAGACAACAATTCTTCTTCTCCTGTTTCACTTCTTTCATTAATTTCTTTAAATATATATTTTAATTTTTTAACTTCCCACTCCTCGGGAATCTCCCCAATCCACTCAATCCCGCTATCTTTCATCTTAACAGTTTTATCAAGCCCTTTGGTAACGGCATCGTTGATGAGGATTTGTCGTCGCTCTTTTAGTTGCTCTATCATCTGCTCTTTAAGGGAGATAGCTTTGTTTATCTGGGCTGTTTTTTTGTCAAGGTAGTTGGCAATTCTTATTTGTTCTTCCGTAGGTGGAATATTTATAATAATTGATTTCATATCCCAATATCTTGTAGTCCACAAATCGGCTACAATACCATGGCCATTACGATAAAATTCTTCAATAAACCCATTGGATTTCAACAAATAGTTACAATATTTTGATTCAAAACCATGGGGTTCTAAAACAATATTTATTAATGATACCGAACCATCAAGTTCAGATATCCCACTAGAACCTTTTCTATCAGAACGGCTATTAATAACAAAGTCACCTGCCTTAACTAACTTTCTATTGTCCCCATCATTAGTTTTTGCAGCACTATCTAATTGAGGCACAACACCTTGTTTGGTGACAGATAATGGTGCAAATATTTTATCTGATACTTTTTCTTTTCTCTCAAAAAACTTTGTACCAAGTCGAGTTAATTCCCAATGTTCAGGAATTTCCCCAATCCACTCAACCCCACTATCCTTATACTTCGGATACTTCTCCAACTTACTCATCATTAAGCCCTAGTATCTCACGAATGAGTCCATCACTCTGTTTCTCAAGCTCCAAAATATCTGCTGTTACCTCTTCAATGCTTCTTAGTGGTTTATGCTTGTAAAAGTATTTGTTGAAGCTTATCTCATAGCCTATTTTGACACTATCAAGGTTTATCCAAGCTTCTTCTACATGTGGCTTAACCTCTTTTAAAAAGTAGCTTTGAATATCATCTTCAAAAGGGATGTTCTCACTATCCCTTAAATCTGTTTCGGCTTCATACTCTATATATTCACTCGCTTTGTCTGTTTTGTAGTAACCATAATTTACAAGCTGTTCCTCTTCACATCCTAAATGATCCAGAAGTTTTTCTAACTTCTCACCACTGATTTTACTTACTTTTTTGATAACTTTTTTTGCACTCTCATCGTACCAGCTTACTGCGTTTAAGATGGTGTTTTTCTCAGTTGCACTTAGTTTGATTTTTTTCTCTTTAAGGACTTTCTCAACCTCTTTTTTGAAGATATTAAAATCATCATACTCAGCTGTCCCTATCTTTTCTTTGAGTAAGTAAGCGGTATCTAAAAGCTTTTTGTGTTTTGTCCAAGTGTCTTGTGAGAGAAGAGCTTTTTTTTGTTTTGTTTTTAACTCAATCTGCTCAAGATACTCCTCTGTCTCTTTTTTATATTTTAAGATATCCGTATAACATTCATCTCCATACTTCTCAAAACACCATTGCATCGGCTCATAAATAGCTTTGTCAAATCGAAGCCCCTCTATAAGCTCATCTCTAAACCCAGCTTTTAACCTTTTTGGTCGTTCAATATTTACTTTATAATACCCAAAGTCACTATTGTCAAAGATTTTAGAAGCTATTTTTCTTCCATCAACATCCTCTTCACATTCCTCAAATCTTTTGTAAACTTCCATAATCTTTGAAATATGATGAGATTTTAGTTCACAGTTTTTATCTCCAAGATTTTTACGCAGTTTTGCATAGAGATCATTGGCATCTATGAGTTGTGCTTTACCTCTTCTATTCTCAGGCTTATTGTTTGACAAAAGCCAGATATAAGTTGTTATACCTGTATTGTAAAAAAGATTGTTTGGTAATTGGATGATACAATCTAGTAGATCATTCTCAATGATGTAGCGACGGATATTACTCTCTCCACCACCTGCATCACCAGTAAAGAGTGAGCTACCATTGTGAACTGAAGCTATACGAGAGCCTATTGGATTGGCAGAGAATGGTTTCATTTTTTTGACCATATCCATTAAAAAGAGCAGCTGTCCATCACTGCTTCTTGGTGTAGCGTCCACTTCTTCTTCATTTCCCCAATAGTCTTTTAATCGAACGATAAAACGAGGATCTATAATCTCCTTACCATCTTTGATATATTTCAAATCACTTGACCATGACTTCCCATAAGGAGGATTTGAGAGCATATAGTCAAATTTCACATCACTGAAGTCATCAACAGCAAGAGTGGAGCCGTTTTTGATATTTTCTGGGTTATCCCCTTTAATCATCATGTCAGATTTACAAATGGCATAGGTCTCATCATTTATCTCTTTACCATAAAGATAGATGTCTCCCTCAGCTCTTATCTCGCCATTAGGATCTTGAATGAAATTTTGAGATTCAGTAAGCATTCCACCACTTCCACATGCAGGATCATAAATTGTCATGACAGGAGGTAAATTATCTTTTATAGGATCAAAAACGATATGCGTCATCAAATTGATAACTTCCCTTGGGGTAAAGTGTTCTCCAGCTTCTTCATTGTTGTCTTCATTGAACTTTCTAATCAACTCTTCAAAAACATACCCCATTCCAAGATTTGTAAGTGGTGGTAGTTTCTTGCCATCTGGGTCAAGTGCTTCTTTGCTGGTAAGATTGATATATGGCGAAGTAAACTTTTCAAGTACATCAAGTAAAACATCTTTATCTGCCATATGTTTGATTTGTGCTTTTAGTTTGAACTTTGAGATAATCTCCTGCACATTTTTACTAAAACCATTAAGATACTCTGTAAAATTTGCTTCAAGCAAACTCGATGAGTTTGTCGCGGTATCATAGAGTTTTTGCAGTGTCCATCTGCTAGTATTGTAAAACACATAACCACTTGCATCTCTTAGCCCCATATCCATCTCTTCTACATCTGTAGCACCTAGATCCTCTTTTTGAAATCTAAGCTCTTCAAGAACAGCATCTTTTGTTGGTTCAAGTAGTGCGTCTAATCGACGAAGCACAACCATAGGCAAAATAACATCTCTGTATTTTCCACGAACATATACATCTCGTAGGCAATCATCTGCTATCGACCATATAAAACTTACTAATTTGTTGTGTGCTGCTTGATTCATTTATCTGTTTCCTAAAAAGTTATTGTGAATTTGTTCTATATCTTTGTTTAATTTTTCTATTTCATTATACAGTTTCACTTCGCTATTAAAGTTTAAAATTATTTGTTTTTCCTGCTCTTTTGTTAATACAGGAATGCCTAGTTTTTTAATCTCTGCCGTTGCTATCTGAGGCATAGCTACACCAGCAACAAGTGATGATAGTAATGTTTGTCCAAGTTTTGATTTAAAGAACATATAAAGAGCGATTGCTTTTTCTTTTTTAGCCTCATCTTTTATACGAATTACTTGAATTGCTTGCGAAGCTATCATGGCATCGCTTATATCGCCAATGATAGCGACTTTTCCAATAGTTCCTTTTGTACTCAAAAGTACATCATAAGGTTCTAATTTATATGTTTGGAGTCGTTTGTATTGAGAACCTATGTGTTTGATTTTTCCGCGTTCCAATGTGTATCCGGCTTTACTGAAGTCTGATGGAGAGATTTCGTAAACTTCTTTCCCTTCTCCTTCATCTTTAAAAAGTTGCGACCTTTTAATATCTGCAATCTTTTCAAGATCCACAAGTTCAAATTGTTTTAATGTTTTTTGCAACTCTTTGGCCTCTTGAGAAATGATATATCTGTCAATGGCAAAGGAGTAACTGTTACTCGCTATCTCTTTATTTGTTACTTGAGAAGAGATTGTTTCTATCACTTTTTTATGCTTGTAAATATCCAGTATTTCATCTACTGATTTTAATACTAGCTTTCTGCCATCTCTCTTTATGAACCTTTCATCTTTAAGATTCATAAATAAAACTTTATTATCACTCTTGTTTTTATTCACTACAAAAAATGTGGTCTCGATAGATGTCGCACTATGTAAATTAGGTGGTAGTTGGACAATTGCTTCAATATAATTCTTCTCAATGAGATACTTTCTAAACTTCTCTTCATTACCGGCTCTATATGTAAATCCTACAGGCATCAATACTACTGCTTTTGATTTTGTTTGTGCCAATATATGCTCAAAATAAGCTATATCCAATACAGCTCCTTTTTGAAACTGAAATCTATGGAATTTATCTCTGCTTGTGTCAAATTCTTTCTTGAGACTTAATGGTGGAAAAGACAACACAGAGTCAAACTGTCGTAGTAAGTGAGGAGCATTAGTCTTCAGGAACTCTGGATTTGTTAATGGGTCTTTAAATGCAATGTCAATTACCAAACTATGCTTTGGATACTCTATATCTTTATTTTCAATAATTTTGATATATTCTAAGATTAAAGGTAAGTAGGTTGAAGTTAGATAATAACTGTCAAACACATTTTCAAAATAGACTTTTTTATTTATGACTGAAAAGATAGAAAAAGTATTAGAAAATGGTACATAAATTTCCTTACTATCATTATCAAGTAATTTATATCCTAATTCAGTAATTTGCTTAGATACAGTGTATGCTTTAGGTGACAGAGCATTTAAACTATCATAAGCATCCATAACTGAAAAATTTATCTTATCATTAGCAATCAAATTGAAAAATCTTATAACATCTTCTGCAGTATTAAAAGGTATATCTTTGTGAAATGCTAAAAACATCTTAAATATATTTACATGCTTGGATAATTGTTTGAATATAGTGTTTAATTCTTTTAGATCAATAGTTTTATTATAAACATAATCAAAAGAAAGCTCAGGATCCAATTCATTTTTATCTGACATGATTTTCCAAGCTTTTAGTAAAAATAAAAAATTTAACTCTGTCGCTATCCTCAATAATGATTTATTACTACCTAAAAATAATTCTTCAAATTTCATATTGTCCTCACTTGTAAATATTGTATGTTGTAATTAAAGTGTCATTATCTAAAACCACAGTTACGCCGCCTTTATCCATGACACGGAGTAGTTCTTTTCTGATTGAATCAATCTCATCAATTACTTTTTGTGTAGCTTTTTTGTTGAGAATCAATTTATCACCCTTATCTTTGCCAAATTCTAAAACCAAATCTAGCAATCTTTTTGGTAAACCTCTTTGAGACATCCGAGCTTGACAATGTTTTGTAGTTAACATTTTAACTTCCTTTAGTTTGGTATTTACTTAATTATGAGAGAAGTTTAACAAGTTTTTAAAATATTGTCAAGTAGTAAAGAGCAAACTTTCTTTAAATTATAGAAATATTACTTATTCCTTCCAAATCGCTTCAATCATACTCCTCTCATCACTCCGCGCATAAATCATAGTAGTCTGAATATTCTCATGCCCCATCATCTCTTTAATAGTTGAGAGGTTGATATTTTTTTGTACCATCCTCTTTCCAAATGTATGACGCAGCATATGCACTCCCCTCTTTTTTATATATAGTTTTTTATATAATCTATCAAGCATAGTATAGAGTTCAGTCCTATGCATCACCCTCCCCTTTTGGGTGACTGCGATAAAGTACTCTTTATTATTGTCAATCATCGTGTCATCTGAAAGGAAATAATCTTTTATATATTCCAAATCCTCTTCGATTAGTTCTTGCTTGATATAGACATATCTATACTTACTCCCCTTTCCCAAAATATAGATTTTGTAAACACCCTCCTCTTTCATTAAAGAGATGTCTTTGAGTTTAATTGATAAAAGCTCACTTGCTCGCACACCCATATAGTAAAGCAGTTTCACCAGCAATCTGTTTCTTATCTGTAAAAAGGTTTTCTTTTTCAAAGGTTTAAACATATAACCCTCTAAAATAACTTCCTCTTCTTGTGATAAGGACTCACTCTCCCTTTTAACACTTTTAGCTGTAAGAGCTTTGAGGTTTTGCGTAAGGTCGATGTTGTCACTGTTATTTTCAGAGATATAGGTAAGAAATGATTTTATAACTGTTATATGAAGATTTTTAGTATTGACTGCAATATCTCCTTTAGAGTTGAGATATTCAAGTATAAAATCTCTATCTATCTCATAAATAGACTTTATTACATCTTCTTCATTTTTAAGTGCAAAGAACTGATAAAATCTATCTAAAAGTAAGCACCAAGTTAACCCCATCTAGCTAAGTAAACCGATTTCTTTATACT
>CAZMKH010000014.1:0-9494 GCA_964566455.1 uncultured Campylobacteraceae bacterium
AAAAAGTTTGAAGTTTTATTAAAGATGATATAAAATATGAAGTTTTATCTATATGGGAGTCAGTTTTGAGTTTTAGTTCAATTTTGGAAAGTTCGGTAAAAAGTCTCTTGTAAACAGGCAGTTTTATCTTTATGCTCATATCAGCTCTTTTTTTTGCAAGTGCGGGAGGCAACGGATAGCCGAGTATCGCTTTTGCATCAAAGTTTCCGTGAGACAAAATATATGAATAAAACATAAAAAGAGTTGAGAAGTAATTTTCCATGGCATTTATGATAAAAACTTCATTGGCACTGCTTATCTCCAAGAATTCGCCCACTAACTCTTTTATATCTTTTTTATAGAAAAATTTTTCCATCAATGTTTCCATATCTGCAAGTCCTAGTGAAAAAGAGTATTTGTCTATGTCGCTTACTTCTATAGGCTTGTCAAGGTTTTTAAGTTTTTTTAATTCTTCCAAACACAAAGAGAGATCTTCATTTTGAATACTATACAAATGTTCCAATGCATATCTGTTGATATCAAGATTTATCTCTTTGGCATAATTTAAAAGAAGGTTTATTGCTTCATAATTGTTTGGTTTAAAAAATCTCACAAAATCAGCACTGTTTTTTTTATTGAAAACTTTGGCTATCTCTTTGGCTTTTTTATCATCTCCGAAATATTCAAAAAGAAAAAAGCTGTTTTCATTTTTTTGACAGTTTTGCAAAATAACTTCAAGCTCTTTTTTCGGTATGTTTTTTTCCGATTTGATTATAAGTATATTTTTATCGCCAAAAAGTGATGACTGCGATATAAAAGTTTTGGCACTTTGAAAATTGTATTCATCAAAATAGTATCTAAGCTGCTCCTCTTTTGAACCAAAAAGTGAAGCAATTTTTTCAAGATAGTAATTTCGATAGTATGTGCATTCACCATATAACATCAATGACTTTGGAAGAGCGTTTTTTTGCAAAAGAGTATCGAGTGCCTGTTTGTACACTACTTTATACCTTCTCTTTCGACCTGAGTTATATCCCCTATGATTTTGGTAGTGGCGATATCACTGCCTAAAATCCTTGCATCAACCTTTTCCAAAAATTCTACATCATTTTCCATCAAATGTATCCTGGCACCCTCTATCTCACCACTGGTCACAGCTATAGGCATGGCATGGGTACTTGTGATAACCGCTTCAAAAATTTCATCGATATTTTCTTTTGCCCATCTGGCATATTTTCTATCCATAAAGTCATAAGCTACCTTATCACTCTCTCTTTCAAGCTCACTCAACCTCTCGCAAAGCGACTCAATATCTTTTAGTAAAAACTCTTTTAGTTTTTTATCATTTTTTATGATACTTTTTAAAAGTCTGTGCAGAGTCAAGTCACTGTATCTTCTAATGGGTGAAGTAAAGTGTGTATATCTATCAAATCCAAGTCCAAAGTGACCTATGTTGTTGGCACTGTAACGGGCCTGCTTTTGGGCTCTGATGATAAGCATGTCAACCTCTTCCTGGAGGTTTAACTCTTTGGCTTTTTGTTGAATTTCCACTATCAAAGAGTGGATGTCTGTTTTGAATTTTACAAAGATACCAAGCTCGGCAACTTGTTCTAAAAGTTTTGCTATATCATCATATGAAGGAGGCTCGTGAATCCTGAAAATTCCATAGTCAAACATTTTGGCAGCTGCTTTGTTGGCCAAAAGCATACACTCCTCGACAAGTGAGTGTGAAGGAGTTTCCACCTCTTTGAAAGTTTTTAAAAGATTTTGCTCACTGTCAAGCTCCATTCTTATATCGCTGGTGTGAAAATCATACCCTTTTTGCAATCTTTTTTTTCTTATCTTTTTAGCCAATTCGTTTAACGGAAATAAAAAATCCACCACTTTTTTGTCTTTATCAGCATACTTTTTGCTGCTTAATATCTTATCAACTTCTTCATAATTAAATCTTCTTTTTGAGTTGATGACAGTCTCTAGCAGTTCCTCTTTTTTAACTTCAAAAGTTTTTGTATCCAAGGTTATTTTGAAAGTAAAAGTAAGTCTGTCTTCGTTTGGCTTTAAAGAACAGATATTTTCACTTAAAGCTCTTGGCAGCATCGGTATGGATTTGTGGGGGAAGTAGATGGAAAAACCTCTTTCTCTAGCCTCTTTGTCAATGCTGCCTTGATAAAAAACATACTCGCTTACATCAGCTATGGCTACATACAAAGCATGTTCTTTTGTGTCATAATATATCGCATCATCAAAGTCTTTTGCCGTTACAGGGTCAATGGTACAAAAAGGCAAGTGAGTCAAATCAACTCTGTTTGGATACATGCTTTTATCTACAAAATCTCCAAAGCTTTTTGCTTCAAGTTCACTTTTTTCGCTAAATTGCTCTTTCTTGTCATATAGTGCAAGTGAAATTTTTTCATCAACTTTCGGATCATCTAAAACCCCAAGAACTTCCACTATGGATGAAGTTTTGCTGTCTATTTTCAAAACAGTTTTATTAGGCAGTTTTTTTAAAGATTTGGCTGATGCTGTTATGGTACTTTGAATACCTGTTTTGACATTGATGCCGACTATTTTACCATTTATATTTTTTGTATAGACTACTTGATAATTATCTTTTTTCTTTATGATGTAAACAACTTTGGCTTTGGGTCTTCCAAATTTGGAATAAATCCTTTTTACCAAGACCAAGTCGCCTTTTGCAGAGTTTAAGAGATCTTTTTCTTCTATCAGTAAATCTTTTACTTTTTTTGGAGAGATAACTTCCAAAAAGCCGGTGTTGGATCTGGAGAGATCCAATGTTCCAAAGCGATAATCAGAATGAAGTTTATAAAAATTTTTTTGCTGTTTTATCGCTTTTAGTTTTGATAAGTCATTGATCAAATAGTGTAAATCTTTTGGAATATCTTTTTTTTCAATACCTCTGGTAAGCTTGTATAAAAACTCTCTCACCCGTTCACGCTCTCCAGTGCTCTTACAAATTTGTCTCTTTCAAGACCGTATTCGTCTATGGTTTCATAAGCTTCTTTCAAACCTTCCGGTTTAAATCTGCCAACACTGTTTATACTGTTTAGTACAACATTAAGTGCGATGGCATAATCTCTGCTTTCTTCATCGGCTTTTTCAATATTTAGTGCATATCTTATACCGTTTACAATTTTTGGCTCCAGATTCCAGTGTTCCAGTATGGATGCGGTTATCTCTTCGCCGCTGATACTGAGATAATCTTCTTCCAAAGCAGAAACCTCAGAAGCAGTTTTTCTGTTTTGAAGTTCTGCTGTAAACTCTTTGGCTTTTCCTTCTTCCCTTAGTTCATCAGCAAGTATAACTCTTCCTACTTCAAGCAAAAAGGATGCAGGCATTAGCACATCCATCATATCCCTGTTCACTTTAGAGTACCATGAAAACATCAAGGCATTTTGAGAAAGACTTATATTTAAAAACTGTTCTTTGGTGAGATTGTATGGTGACATATCTATCTTGATGCCTGATTGCATCATGGAGGCAAGCGCAAACCCTCTTATGGTTGCCATTCCAAAAAGAGATACTGCCTGATTGATGCTTTTTATTTCTCTGCTAAAACCATACAGCGGTGAGTTTGTTGCCTTTAGGATATTGGCTGTCAGCATAGGGTCTTTTTCAACAATACTGACCAATTCTCTAAGAGAACTGTTTTTTCTACTGGTAATTTCCTGCACTTTCATAACTGTTTCATCCAAAGGCGGAAAATTTTTAACTCTTTTTATAAGTGATTCATCCATATGGTTCCCCCAAAATTAAACTATTTTGTAATATCTGGCATAATTTTATCTTTTAATAGTTTATATTTTGCTTTTAAATACATATAAAGTAAACATTTTGTAAAATATCAAAAATTATTTAAGAAGGATGAAAAATGTCATTAAATGTATATTATGACAAAGATTGTGACTTATCTCTTATCAAGAGTAAAAAAGTTGCTATGATAGGCTTTGGCTCACAAGGTCATGCTCACGCGGAAAATCTAAGAGACAACGGTGTAAATGTTGTGGTAGGACTTAAAAAAGGCGGCAAATCCTGGAAAAAGGCAGAAGCCAAAGGTTTTGATGTGTTTGAAGTAAGTGAAGCAGTAAAAGATGCTGATGTTGTTATGATACTTTTGCCTGATGAGACACAAAAAAGTGTATATGACAATGAGATAGCGCCGAACTTAAAAAGCGGAGCCACTATAGCTTTTGCGCATGGTTTCAATATTCACTATGGAAGAATAAGACCTGCAGATGATATAAATGTCATGATGGTAGCACCCAAAGCTCCGGGACACACTGTAAGAAGTGAATTTGTAAGAGGCGGTGGAGTTCCTGACCTTATAGCGGTTTTCCAAGATCCAAGCGGCAATACAAAAGAGTTGGCTCTTTCTTATGCTTCCGGAATCGGCGGAGGAAGAACCGCTATCATCGAGACAACTTTCAAAGATGAGACCGAAACTGATCTTTTTGGAGAGCAGGCTGTTCTTTGCGGAGGTTTAACTTCTCTTATAAAAGCAGGTTTTGAGACTTTGACTGAAGCAGGATATCCGCCGGAGATGGCATATTTTGAGTGTTTACATGAGATGAAACTTATAGTTGACCTTGTTTTTGAAGGCGGTCTGGCTGAAATGAGATACTCCATAAGTAATACTGCAGAGTATGGTGATATGGTAAGTGGTCCGAGAGTTATCAATGAAGAGTCTAAAAAAGCTATGAAAGAGATACTTACTGAGATACAAAATGGTAAATTTGCCAAAGATTTTATACTTGAGGGAGAAAGTGGATATCCAAGAATGACTGCTGAGAGAAATATGCTTAAAGCTCATCCTATTGAAAAAACCGGTGTCAAGCTCAGAGCAATGATGCCTTGGATCAAATCAAACAAACTTGTTGACGAAGATAAAAACTAACAAAAACAGGGTGTGTTGCAGCACACCCTGTTTGAATACAATCAAATGACTAAAAAAAGAAAAACAAGAAGAAAAACAAAAAAGAAAGTAAACTTTTGGCAAAGATATAAAAAACTGTTTTATATCTTGATAATTGCCGCTTTGGCTGTTTTTTTGATATATTCCGGATTTGATACCGTAAAATCTCTTTTTAAAGAAAAAAAATCTGAAAAAAAAGTATATCCGAGCAAAGAACTTTTGGACAAAATGAATAAAATGCTTGAAGAAGAGAGAAAAAAAGTTGATATATTAAAAAAAGAGTTAAACAAAGCTAAAAAGAAAAAAAAGCCCGATACGACTGCAAAAAAACAAAAAAATAAAAAAACAGTCTCATCAGAGGCCGTGGATTATAAAAAGAGTTTGGAGAGTTATAAAAACACAGAGCCTCCAAAAAGCAACAACACTCTTTTTGTAAAGTCAAAAAAGCCTCTTTTGGCAATCATTATAGATGATGTTGCGTTTGCAAATGAAGTTAAAAAGATAAAAGCACTTCCTTTCAAAGTAACACCCTCTTTTTTTCCTCCGACCAACAGACATCCAAATAGTCCGAAATTAGCTAAAGAGTTTGATTTTTATATGGTACATTTACCTTTGCAGGCACTTCACTATCCCCATCCTGAGCCAAATACACTTTTGGTGACAGACGGGCAAAACCATATAAATACCCGTATAAAAAATATTAAAAAATGGTTTCCAAGAGATAAATTTTTAAACAATCATACGGGCAGTAAATTTACATCGGATTACGAAGCCATGACAAGACTTTATAGAGCACTTGATAAAAACGGGCTTATTTTTATAGACAGTAGAACCAGTGCGGATACCGTTGCCTCAAAAGTTGCCAATTTATTTGGCAAAAAACTTTTAAGCAGAGATATATTTATAGATAACGTTGCTGATATTTCCTATATACAAAACCAGCTGAAAAAAGCTGTCAAAAAAGCTGAAACAAACGGATTTGCCATAGCCATAGGCCATCCTCACCCAAAAACTCTACAGGCACTTAAAATATCAAAAAGTCTGTTTAAAGATGTAAAACTTGTTTATGTAAGTACTATTTATGAAAATCTTAAGACAGATACCAAGTGAGCTAAGAGAGTTAAAAACTCCTGTAGAAGAACTATACTACAAAGGTGATATTTCACTTTTAAAAAAACCCAAAATTGCCATAGTCGGCAGTAGAAGACCCATAAGTTATACCAAAAATATAACTTACGAGCTTTCCAAAAAACTCTCAAATACTGGTATATGCATAGTAAGCGGTGCGGCTATGGGAGTGGATGCCTTGGCTCATCAAGGTGCCGGAAGTCATAATACCATAGCGGTTATGGGCAATGGACTAAACCACAGATATCCGAAAGTAAATAAAAATCTTATAGAAAAAATAGAACAAAACGGGCTGGTTTTAAGTATGTTTGAGCCGGATTTTATCGCAACACCATGGAGCTTTGTAGTAAGGAATGAAATCATAGTGGCTTTAAGCCAGGCAGTGGTAATCACACAGGCTGATTTAAACAGCGGCTCTATGAGAAGCGCTGAATTTGCATTAAAACACAATAAACCCATATATGTTTTACCTCACAGACTAAATGAAAGCAAAGGAACAAACAGACTTTTGAAAGAGGGGTTGGCAACCGCTATATATGATATAGATGATTTTGTTAAAACTTTTGATATGACTACAGAAGAAAAAAAGATAAAAAGTGATGAATTTTATGAGTTTTGTAAAAACTTTCCAAGATATGAGGATGCTTTGAAGCTTTTTGGAGAGAGGGTTTTTGAAGAGGAGCTCGAGGGAAATATAGTGGTACAAAACGGTATGATAAGGCTTGCGTGATGAGTATTGTAGCCATTGATGTAGGGCTTAAAAGGATAGGCGTAGCCGTAAGCTATGACAAAAAAGTTGTTTTACCTCAAAAAGCAATTTTGAGAAAAAACAGAAATCAAGCAGCAAGTGAAGTCTCAAACCTTCTTAAAGAAAAAGATGCCAAGACTTTAGTGGTGGGTTTGCCTAAAAGCGGAAGCAGTGCAGAAGAGATGCAAAGAAGGATAAAGCATTTTGTTGGTCTACTTGATTTTGATGGGAAAATAGAGTATCAGGACGAATATGGCTCAAGCAGTGAAGCAAAAGAGCTTATACAAGGCGAAATAAAAATAAAAAGAGATGGAAGAGTTGACTCTCTGTCTGCAGGAGTTATTCTAAAAAGATGGCTCAACCTGCCAATATAAACCCAAATTCTGTAATAGACTTCATTATAAATTCATAATATTCACATTGTTTGTGATATGATTACTACTCATAATAGCTCAAGGAGAATAAGATGGATATCAATTTTGATGTGATTTTGGGGTATATAAGTGTTTACGGGCTTAAAGTAATCGGCTCTATACTTATATTTTATATAGGTAAAAAAGTTGCAAGTTGGTTAACAAACATAACCAAAAAGGCTATGCAAAAAGCAAAAATGGATGAAACCATTGTAAAATTTTTGGGAAATGTAATTTACGGCGGCTTGCTTCTTTTTATCATTTTGGCGGCTCTAAGTAACCTTGGAGTAAACACAACTTCATTTATAGCGGTTTTGGGTGCGGCAGGTCTGGCTGTAGGTTTGGCATTTCAGGGAACTTTGTCAAATATAGGTGCAGGAGTTTTGCTTATATTTTTTAGACCGTTTAAAGTGGGAGATTTCATTCAGGCTGCCGGTGAAAGCGGAGTGGTTGAAGAGATAAATCTTTTCAGCGTACTTTTAAAGACAGGTGACAACAAGCAAATCATCGTACCAAATTCTGCTATCATAGGTGGAAATATCACAAACTTTTCAGCCAAAGATACTAGAAGAGTTGACTGGACATTCGGCATAGGCTATGATGATGACTTAAAGCTTGCAAAAGCAACATTGGAAGAGATTGTAAGCTCTGATGAGAGAGTCTTAAACGAACCTGCACCGTTTGTGGCAGTCAGTGAACTTGCTGACAGCAGCGTAAATTTTGTAGTAAGAGTATGGGTAAAAAGCGGAGATTACTGGGGAGTATATTTTGATACTTTGGAAAAAGTAAAGCTTGTTTTTGATGAAAAGGGTATATCTATACCATATCCTCAACTGGATATTCACCAAGACAAGTGATAACTAAGAGGAATATTTTTCCTCTTAGTTAAAAATCTGCTCGTAAAGTGCTTCGTCAAATCCTACTATAACTTGACCCTTATACTCTATGACAGGTCTTTTTATAAGCATATTTTCTTTTGCCAGCCACTCGATTTTACCTTCGTCATCCAAATCCAACTCTTTTAATTTTAAAACTCTGTATTTTGTCCCCCGGTTGTTAAAAAGTTTGTCTATAGAGGTTTTTTTAAGCCACTCTTCTATCTTTTCTCTTGATATGTGCTCTTTTTTAAAGTCAATGAATTCAAACTCAAGTCCTTTGTCATTTAGAAATTTTACAGCCTTTTTAACACTTCCACAGGTTTTTATACCGTAAACTTTTATATCACTCATTTTATCTCCTTTCTTTAGTAGTTCGTAACTCGTAACTCGTGATTAGTAACTAGTTATTAATTTAAAAGTCAAAATGACTTTTAAATCACGAATCACAAAATCAACATTGCATCACCGTAAGAAAAAAATTTATACTCTTTTTCTATGGCAATGTTATAAAGTTCCAAAGTTTTTTCTATGCCTATAAAACTGCTGACCAACATCAAAAGAGTTGATTTTGGCAAATGAAAATTTGTCAGTAGATGATTTACTCTAAGAGGTGGATTTTTTGGGTGGATAAATATATCCGCATTGCCCACTCTTTTTTTTGTCCTTGTATAGTACTCGATAGTCCTTGTTACAGTTGTGCCGATAGCCAGTATATCTTTTTGGCTCTCTATGATATCTTGAGTATTTTTTGGGATAGAATAAAATTCTGAGTGCATTTTGTGTTTGAGTATATTTTGCACTTCCACAGGTTTAAAGGTTCCTGCTCCGACATGCAAAGTCAAGTATGACACTTCATAATTTTTTTGCATATTTTTAAATAGCTTGTCGCTAAAATGAAGAGATGCGGTTGGTGCTGCTACTGCTCCTATATTTTTGGCAAAAAGTGTTTGATAATTTGTTTCATCCTCTTTTGTATCATCTCTTTTTATGTAGGGAGGCAAAGGGACATGACCGATAAATTCAAGTATAGTATTTAACTCTTCAAAATTCAATCTTTGTTCATTTTGAAAAAATTCTACCACTCTTGTACCGTCTTTATTTGTCTGTTTAACGATTCCGACAAGATTTTTATCAAAAAAGAGTTTTGTATCCTCTTTTACCTTGCCTCTTATATAGACTAAAAATTGATCATTTTCCAAAGGCGAATTAAGAAGTAGCTCTATCTTGCCTCCACTTTGCTTTTTTCCAAAAATTCTGGCTTTTATCACTTTTGTATCATTTAGAATGATGCTGCAATTTTTTGGGATATATTTTAAAATGTTGTAAAATTTTTCGTGTATGATTTTGTCATTTTTTCTATCATATATCAAAAGATTGCAGCTCTCTTTTGGTTCTGCCGGAGTAGAAGCTATGAGATG
>CAZMKH010000014.1:9594-15812 GCA_964566455.1 uncultured Campylobacteraceae bacterium
AACCCTATCTTTGCAAGAAAAAAGGTAATAACAGGCAATTCAAAAGCTATGCCGAAACCAAACAGAAGCTTTGTAAAAAAGCCTACATATTCACCTATACTGGGCAGTGCAGTAAAAAGTTTGCCTCCAAAGTTTACCAAAAAAGCAAATCCGAAAGGTATAACTACAAAATAACAAAATGCTGCGCCCATTAAAAACATAATGGTAGCAAAAAATACAAACGGAAGTATCATCTTTTTTTCATTCTCGTAAAGTCCCGGTGAAATAAAAAGCCACAATTGCCAAAAAACAACAGGCAAAGAGACTATAAAAGAGGCAAAAAATGAAACTTTAAGTGCAGTAAAAAGCGGCTCTTGAACTTTTGTAAAAATTATATTGCTGGTTGAAGGCAAGACTTCCTTTAGCGGATGTATCATCCATGCCAAAAGAGGCTCCCAAAAATTAAAACATACAAAAAACATAATGATAATGGTTGCCAATGAGATACCGAGTCTCTTTCTAAGCTCGGCAATATGCGGTTTTAACTCTTCAAACATTATCATCTTCCTGTGTCATTTTTTCATTATCTTCAACTTTTTTTACTTCAACCTCTTTTTTCTTCTTTTTCTTTTTTGAAGATTTTTCTTTTTTTGTATCTTGATTACTGTTTTTTGCTGCATCTACGACTTCTTCTACATTGCTGTTAAGAAGGTCGCTGACGCTTGTAGTGGAATTTTTTATCTCTTCGAATTCATCCATGTAAACAGAGTGTTTTACACTTTCGGTAGTTTCATGCAATCTTTTTTTATATTCCAGTGCTTCTTTTTTTAACTCTTCTATCTTTAACTCTTGGTCAATACTCTCTTTGGCTTCATTTATAGTTTTTTTGAAAGTATTAAAAAATTTTGCTATTTTTACCATAGCTTCGGGAAGTTTCTCTGGACCCAAAAAGATGATACCGATCACCAAAATGATCATTATCTCGGAAAAACCCATACCAAACATATAACATACCTACTTTAAAAATTTTAAGAGTCATTTTATCCAAAATATGATTAGTCCAAGATAAATAATGCTATTTCATCACTCAGGAGATAATCAAGATTGTAAATTTTGCTGTTTTTTTCTGTAACTTTTTTTTCTTTTATAAGAATATCAACTCTTGAGCTCTCTTTTTCATTGAGTATTTTTTTATCAAATCCCACAAATGACCTTAACCCCAAGAAAATCTTTTCTTCTTTAAGCTCAATTTTTGAAATATTTTCAATATCTTGGTAAATAGGGTTTGAAATATATTTTTCTATATTGCGATACGGATAAAACCTTTTGTCTTTTTTAAAGCCTACAGCGCCGGCACCTATGCCAATGTAGTCTTTATGTTCCCAGTATCCGACATTGTGTTTGCAGATATATCTTCCAAAGTTTGATACTTCATATCTTGGAAATCCCGCATGTTCAATCTCTTCATAAAACCAAATCTGCTCATTTGTATTGTCTTTGGAGGTTTCTTTTATATTGTAAAATTTTGTATCTTTTTCTATGCTCAGAGAGTATGAACTTATATGATTTATAGGTAGCTTTTTTGCTATATCTATATCATTTTTCAGTAATTTTTTATTGTCAATTTTTGTATCATGAATGATATCAAGAGAGATATTTTTTATACCTAAATTGTATGCATTTTCTATCGCTTTTACAGCACTTTTGGAGGAATGGTTTCTACCTAGATATTTTAGTTTATTATCATCAAAGCTTTGAACTCCGAAACTGACTCTGTTGATACCAAGCTCTTTCATCCCTTTTATCCAACCAGATGAGGCACTGTTTGGGTTGGCTTCTGTAGTTATCTCTATCTCTTCATCAAAATATTTTGAAATTTTCTCAAAAAAAGGTGCATAAAGCTCAGGTGAAACGGTTGAAGGAGTCCCGCCCCCTATGAAAACAGTTTTTAATGAATTTTTTTTCAAATCAAACTTTTTGGCTTCATAATCAAACTGTTTTATGATGGCTTGCATATAGTTTTTTTTATATTCAAACTTGTCAACATAAGAGTTGAAAGAGCAATAAAAACATTTACTGTCGCAAAAAGGTATGTGAAGATAGAGTAACAAATAAAACCTTAATAGTAATTTCGATAAAATTCTATCAAAATATGAATTAAGATAAAGCATGAACGATAAAAAAAAGAGATACAGACCAAATGTAGCAGCTGTAATTTTATCATCAAAATATCCGTTTGAAAGTGAAATATTTATAGCAAAAAGAAATGATGTGAAAGATAGCTGGCAATTTCCCCAGGGTGGTATAGATGAAGGTGAAACACCTAAAATAGCCCTTTTTAGAGAGTTAAAAGAGGAGATTGGAACTGATAAATTTGAAATCATAACCGAGTATCCAAAATGGGTAAGTTATGATTTTCCAAATATTATAGCAAAAAAAATGTATCCTTATGATGGTCAGATACAAAAGTATTTTTTGGTCCGACTCAAACCCAAAGCAAAGATAGACATTAAGACGAAGCATCCGGAGTTTGATGATTATAAATTTGTCAAATTTGATGAAATATTTAAATATATTACATATTTTAAAAGACCTATTTACAAAGAGGTATTAAATTACTTTAAAAAAGAGGGATATTTGTAATTTAGTGACTCGTAACTCGTGATTCGTGATTAGTTTAACTACTAATTATTTGCCAATGGCAAATAATTTTCTAATTACGAGTCACGAGTTACGAATCACGAAAAAAAGAGAGGAAAATGTTAATAGTACAAAAGTATGGCGGTACAAGCGTAGGTAGCTTAGAGAGGATTGAAGAGGTTGCCAAAAGAGTGGCAAAAGCAAAAGATGCGGGGAATGATGTAGTTGTTGTGGTTTCGGCTATGAGTGGAGAGACCAATAAGCTTATTGAGTATGCAAAATATTTTTCAGACAATCCGCCAAGGCGGGAAATGGATCTGCTTTTAAGCTCAGGTGAGAGGGTTACAAGTTCTTTGCTTTCTATTGCCCTTCAGGCAAAAGGATATAATTCTGTAGCACTTACGGGAAGGCAGGCTGGAATTTATACAGATGACTTACATACAACCGCCAGAATAGATTCTATAGATTCCAGTAAAATAAGAGAGCATTTGGATAATGATGAGATAGTTGTGGTTGCAGGATTTCAAGGTATTACAAGCAGAGGTGAAGTTTCAACTTTAGGCAGAGGCGGGAGTGACCTTAGTGCGGTAGCGATTGCAGGTGCTTTGAAGGCTGATCTATGTGAAATATATACTGATGTTGACGGGGTTTATACAACTGATCCAAGGATCGAGCCAAAGGCTAAAAAGCTTGATATTATAAGCTATGATGAAATGCTTGAGCTTGCGAGTTTGGGTGCAAAAGTTTTGCAAAACAGATCAGTAGAGCTTGCAAAAAAACTCGATGTTACTTTGGTAACTAGAAGCAGTTTTAATGATAATGAAGGAACATTGATAACAAAGGAAGAAAATATCATGGAAAAACCGTTAGTAAGTGGAATAGCTTTGGACAGAAACCAAGCACGTGTAACTTTAAGAGGCGTAAAAGATGAGCCTGGAATTGCCGCCAGGATATTTAACAGACTTGCAAGTGAAAACATAAATGTTGATATGATTATACAAAATGTCGGGCTTGACGGAGTGACCAATCTTGGTTTTACCGTTCCTGAAAATGAACTAAATGATGCAAAAAGAGTTATGAGTGAGATAAATGCATCAGAACTTATAGAGTTTGACCCAAGTATTGTAAAAGTGTCAGTAGTAGGAGTTGGAATGCAGTCTCACAGTGGTGTGGCAAGCAAAGCATTTGATACTTTGGCGCGTGAAAATATCAATATACAAATGATAAGTACAAGTGAGATAAAAGTTTCAATGGTTGTGGATGAAAAGTATGGAGAGTTGGCGGTAAGAGCCCTACACGCAGCTTACAATTTGGATAAATAATGCAAAAATTTCTTCAGTGGACGCTTGAGGCTATCAGAGAAGATGATGCTTTGATGAGTTGGATGGAAGAGAAAAGATTTGAGTGGGTTCCTCTTGTCTCATCAGCTTTAAAAAGTGTTTTATTAGGTCATACTTTTATCATTTTGACTGATAAAAAAAGAGAGTGGTTTGGCAAATATTTATCCCAAAGCCTAAACAGTTTTGATAAAAACAGACCACTTTTGCCCATCGTAAGTCTTGATGAACTTTGTATAAATATAGACGAAGCAAACTCAAAAGAGAAGATATCCATGATAGAAGATATGCTTTCGGTTTCTTTTCCAAACGGATATACATTTTTTTATATAGGGCAAAGCAGTTCACAAAGAGCGAAGATAGTAAAGCACAGTGAGAGAAGTTTTTTGTGGGTTATGGATGAGCAGTTGCAAAACAGTTTTTATCTAAACTCAAGTGATGAGCTTTTGGATATAAAGCTAATCCAGCTTGCAAGATTGTTTGACAAAAGCATAGATGCTGTTTTATTTAATGAGATAAGTATGGAAGATTTGGGGTAGAGTTGAAGCTTTCGTCCAATACCATTGTAATAGGCGATGACTTTCAAAAGATAAAAGATGACATTCTTTTAAACTTAGAGAGTAAGCTTGTAAAGATATTTGAAAAAGATGAATTTTTATTAGAAGATGCCAAAGCTGTCACAAAAGAGGCGTATATAAAAGAGGAGCAAAACAAATATATAATCATCCTGGCAAAAAGTTTTAACACTTATGCACAAAATTCACTTTTAAAAATTTTGGAAGAATCCCCGACTAACACTATCTTTATCATAGTTTCAAACTCAAAGTCAAATTTTTTACCGACAATTAGATCAAGACTTCCTATCTTAAATTTAAAACAGTCCAAAAAAGAGAGAACTTTAGAGATAAATCTTTTAAAGATGAATTTAAGAGATATATTTGAATTTGTAAAATCTCATCAAAGAGTATCCAAAGCAGAATTAAAAGAGTTGATTCAAGATATATTTTATGAAGCGGTGCACAAATACTCTATGAAATTTGATGAAAAAGAACTGGAAGTTTTTGAAAATGCTTTGAAGTTGGCGGAATTGAATACCAGAGCTCCTTTTTTGCTAAATTTAGTTCTTACAACCATTATAGACAGGAAATATAAATGAAAATCATAAAACTATCAAACAGACTTGATAAAGAAAAAATTTTTGAAAAAATAGGCTCCACAAAAGAGGGAAACAGAATATTAAAAGATAAAATGGAGCTAAATTTTTTGTATCTAAAAGATATAAAAAATCCTGCAGCCTTGATACTAAAGCAGGATGCCTTGTCGGTTGGGGCTGATTTAGTGGTACATAAAGATACGATTCTTTGCAAAAAAACAACCTCTGATGCCTTACTTATAGCAACAAATGCCCAACTTAAAAAACTCTCAAAAAAAGAGGCTCTTCAGCCTTTTGGACTAAAAGAGTTTGCAAAAGAGATTTTAAAATATTCAAAAGCTCCAAAAAAAGAAAGAGTCAAGCTTATGGGTGTAGTAAATGCCAATGAAGACAGTTTTTTTGAGGGAAGCAGGTTTAAAGGAAGTGAAGCTGTAAAGTATATCAAAAAGATGATAGAAGATGGAGCTGATATCATAGATGTCGGAGGAGTTTCATCAAGACCCGGAAGTGATGTCGTAAGTGAAGATGAAGAGTTTGAAAGAGTAAAACCTATCATTGATGAAGTATATAAAGAAAAATTGTATGAAAAAGCAGATTTTTCACTTGATAGTTACTCTCCGAAATGTTTAGAGTATGCACTAGATAGGGGCTTTAAAATAGTAAATGATATAACAGCTTTATCAAATGATGAGGTAGCCAAAATCACAGCAAAATATGAAGCTAAAGTGGTTTTGATGCATATGAAAGGAACTCCAAAAGATATGCAAAAAAACCCTATCTACGATGATGTACTTTTGGAAGTTTATCAGTTTTTTCAAAAGAGGATAGAAAAGGCAAAAAGTTTCGGTATAAAAGATATCGTACTTGATGTAGGCATAGGATTTGGCAAAAAACTCGAACACAACCTTTTACTTTTAAAACATTTGGAGTGTTTTTTATCTTTTGGGTATCCTCTTTTGGTGGGAGCCAGCAGAAAGTCGATGATAGATATGATAACTCCAAGTGAAGTAAAAGAGAGACTTCCGGGTACTTTGGCACTTCATTTAAAAGCCATACAAAACGGAGCAACCATCATAAGATGTCACGATGTAAAAGAGCATTTTCAAGCT
>CAZMKH010000015.1:0-15055 GCA_964566455.1 uncultured Campylobacteraceae bacterium
CGCCACCCTTACAAGGTGGATGTCAGAAGTTCGAGTCTTCTAGCGACCACCATTCATCTAAGGTTGCGGCGGTAGTTCAGCTGGTTAGAATACCGGCCTGTCACGCCGGGGGTCGCGAGTTCGAGTCTCGTCCGCCGCGCCACTTTTTATACTTTCTAAAGCAGGTTTTTATGGCATATGTTTATATCGGAATCATTATTGTATTTGTTATTGCTCTTTTAGTTGTAGGTTTTGTCATGGACAAAGAAGAAGAGTCAAAAGAAGACAAATAGTCTCTAATCTTTTAACATCCTCAATACTTCCTCATCATTAAAATTACCATATATATGTTTTAATATATTCAAATCTTTTTTTATATATTTGTTTTGTTTGACTTTATGCTTAAAAAACGTAAATTCTTTACTGGCATTTTTTATATCATTTTCCAAGATATAAACCATGCCAAGATATTCTGCCGCATAATGATGTCCTATCTTTAAAGCTTTTTTTGCATTTATTTTGGCATTTTTTATATCTCCACCCAAAAGAAAATACCAGGCTGCTTTGGCATACATTCCATCTTTATTGATACTGTTTGCATAGCTTAAACACTCTTTTTGATGAGTTTTATCAAATTTTCTACCGACATAATAGTCACATTTCATCATATTTTTACCTATGGTGCAATTGCAGGCATATAAAATTCCGCTTACTGCAAACAAAATAAACAAATATTTTTTCATAATAAACCTTTATTTTTTAGATAATAGACAGTGATTTTACTATATTTTTATTTAAAAGATAATTTTATAGCAAAGACTGTACCGTTGTTTTTCTTTTTCACATCAATAATACCGTGCATATTTTCCTCGATAATGATTTTACTCATGTAAAGACCAATACCGGTTCCTTGTTTTGCGTGTTTGGTTGTAAAGTAGGGTTCAAAAATTCTATCAATAATTTTTTCGTCAATTCCTCCTGCATTATCTTCTATTTTAACAACAGCAAAATGCTTACCTTTTTTTAAAGTCATTTTAATGTAAGGGTTTTTTATTTTTCTCTCAAGCAGAGCATCTTTTGCATTTGAAAGTATATTTAATATTGCTTGCGAAAATTCTCTTGGATATCCAAATATTTGACTATCCTCTTTTGTATCTATTATAAATTTTATATTATTATATTTTAATGATGACTCTATGATATAACTGGCATTTTCACACTCTTTTGACAAACTAAATCTTATCTTTTTCTTAGAAGGTTTGAAAAAGTTTTGAAAATCACTAATGGTATTGGACATATGGGATAATATTTTATTACACTCTTCTATACTCTCTTCAAAAAGTTCATCATTCAAATCTTCATACTCTTTTCTTACTTGCATATTCATCAAGATTGCACTAATTTCACCAAGAGGTTGTCTCCATTGATGGGCAATATTGCCGACCATATTACCCATTGCCGCAAGTTTACTTTGCTGGATTAAAAGTTGTTCCTGTTTGGTTCTTTCTTGAATTTCCCGCACAATTCTGTCTTCAAGATTGTCCAACATTTCATTAACAACTTTTTTTAGCTTGTTTAATTCATTTGAGCTTGCCTCTTCTTGCAGTCTTCTCTCCAGGTGCCCTTTTTTTAACTCATCAATAACACTTGTTGCATCTTCAATCAAATTGATATCTTTTTTAAGGTTTGCTCTTATTTTCTCTACATTTTCATTTATCATTTTTGCCATTTTGCCAAATTCATCATGACTGTTTAGCTCAATCTTTACTTTTTCATCTTTGTTTATTTTTCTTCCCAAAAGCAAAAAAAATCTTTCCAAACCGTTTTGCACCTTATCAAGAGAAAAAATGATATCTCTTGCTATCATAAATCCAAATATAAGCGTCAGTACAATAACTACAGCCGTACCATACAAAATAATCTTTTTCTCTTTTTTAAAATGATATTTTGACTTTTCAAATGTATTGTTTGATTGCTTGAGCAACTCTTCTTGAATCTTTTTTAACTTATATATCAATTGATAAAATACTTCTCTTTCTGTACTGCTGACATTGGAAAAGGTCCCTCGGCTAAAACCGATTCTGCTGTTTTTATCTTTGGTAAAAATCAACTCTTTATAATTTCTCCAAATACCTCCGATAATACTGTTATGCAGACTGTCAAATGATGTATCTAGTTTTTTAACAAGTCTGGTTAAATTATAACTTAAAATGGTTTTATAGTCATTACTGTTTGTTGCAGAAAGTGAAAGTGTAATTTCTCTTAGATTAAAAAGCGGTATGATACATTTTTGCTGAATATTTTCTACTTTTTGAAAATCCTCAAATACATACTTGATTCTTTCAAATCCGTTTTTGGAAATCTTTAAAGCTAAAAATGACATAAGACTTATGGCAACTATACCCAAAACAGCCATAAGGGAAAATTTATATCTTCCCTTTAAATATTTAATCAACCGTTACTCCACCAACTTGTATCCGATTCCGGATAAATTTTTGATGCACTGTTTTGGAAGTTTTTGCCTTAGACTTCCCACTAAAGTTTTCAGTGCACCGTCAGTCATAATATCATCCTGCCAAATAGCATCTTGCAACTCATCATATGTTACGACTCTGTGTTTGTTTTGTATCAACAGTTCCAAAAACATTATCTCTTTTTTTTGCAGTTTTATTACTTTGTCTTCATGTCTTATTATTTTATTTTCTGCTTCATATATATATCCGTCTACCACTTCTATTGATACCGGATGATTTGCCAGAATAACATCGAGACATTTTTTAAGTGAATTTTTTAACTCTTTTAAGCTGATGGGTTTTACTATATACTGCTCCAAATGTAATTCAACAGCATTTAAAAGATATGATTTTTCAGTATGTGCGGTAACTAAAACTATAGGTATTTTTTTATCACTTTTTCTAATCTCTTTTACCAAAGAAATTCCATCCATTTTTGGCATTAAAATATCGGTATAAACAATATCAGGATTTTTCTCTTGATACAGTTGTAGACCTTCTTCTCCATCTTTGGCTTCTAAAACCTCTTTTGTGTAGTATCTTAATGAGTCGGATATCTTTTTACGGATACCCTCCTCATCTTCTACATAAAGGATTGTTAATGTTTTTAGTTTTTCCAGAGCCATTTTATCCATTTGGAACTTCTTTTAAAAAATTTAAGTATAAAAATTTTACACTTTTTATACTTAAAGGTATCTCTAATCTTTCTGTCTGAGTATTCCATCCTTTGCATAAGCATGCAAAAATCTCAAAATCAGCCTGGCCTCTTTTTTTGTAGGTTTTGCAAACTGTTTCATACTGTTAAATAAAACATCCCACTCTTTCATAGTATGTTTTTTTACAACTCTTGCTCTGTGGCATCTTGTACACTTATCATAAAAAAGATCAGAATTTTCTTCCCAGGCCTCTTCCGGGTCGTCAGTAAGATTGTCTTGCAAAATCAAAGCCTGCACGCTTCCTTTATCACCATCTTTTTTTACCATATCGGCTTTTTTTACCGAAGCCAGTAAAAGTTCTCTGTTTGGTGTAGCATAGAGTGTTTTTCCATCTTTTCCGATATAACCGCTTACTTTTACTAAAACTTTTTTACCTTTTTTTGATATCTTTTCCACAGGTGAACCATTGTAGATACTGATATCCTTGTTTTTAACATCAAGTTTTACACCATTGTCAAGATATATATATGATGTGGCCTGTACCAATGACAAAGTCACTGCACAGGCTAAAAATATTTTTACGATATTCATACAAAGCCTTTATGCTTCAACCGTTTTAGGCATCACATATGCCTCATTTGGTAACAGTTCACCTTTTGCTTTTCTTATTGCTACCAATGCAGTGTTGGCACTACAGGCTTGAGCCATACTTGAAGTAGGTCTTGAAGATGTTAAGACATTTGGATTGCCACTGTTTCCTCTTGAATATTTTACACCTGGTTTTTCAGGACAATACCAAGATCCTTCCTCTATAGCAACAACACCTTCACGAATATCTTCTGTAACTTTTGCACCAACCAGCAACCTTCCCCTGCTGTTATAAACTTCAACGACATCACCATCTTGTATACCATATTTTTTCGCATCTTTGGGATTTATTCTTATCGGCTCTCTGTCTTTTATCTTGTATACTTTTCTTATCCATGTATTGTCAAGTTGAGAGTGTTTTCTGTATGTTGCATGAGGCGACAAAAGGTGCAAAGGATACTTTTCAGTCAATTTGCTTCCCAAATACTCTGCAGGCTCAAACCATGTAACATGACCTTTAAAATCTTTATATCCAAAGCTGGCAAATTTTTTGGAATATATTTGTATCTTGCCGCTTTCTGTTTTAAGTGGGTGTTTTTTGGGATCTTTTCTGAAGTCTCCGTGTCTTACAAACTTATATGCGGATTTTGGTATCTTAAATTCTACATAGCCGCTTTCCCAAAATTCTTCAAAACTTTTTACTTTTGGACCGTCTGAAGATACATAAAAGTCTTTTATATGCTCCATTACGCTTTTATTGCCGGTAAATTTTTTATATTTTCTTTTACCAAATCTTTTTGCAAGAAGCGAATAAATCTCAAAGTCATCCTTTGCCTCATATGGATTGTCTACAACTTTTCTCATTGCATAGATAACATCTCCTGAATAACTACCGCTTATCATGCTTATATCATCTCTTTCAAGTGTAGTAGTAGCAGGTAAAACTATATCGGCAAATTTGGCTGTAGGCGTCCACCACGGATCTTGTACCACAAGTGTATCAAGAGTCTTAAGCCCTTCAATAAGTTTGTTCAAATCCTGCTGATGTCCGACATTGTTAGCTCCCGCAACATACATAAGTTTGATGTGAGGAAGAGTAATCATTTCTCCGGCAAAAGTTATCTTTTTACCAGGATGCAAAAGTGTTTCAACAATTCTTGAAGCCGGAATAATTGAATCTACCCTGTTTCTTCCTTGAGAAAAACCTTCAGGTCCGTTGGCTCCGGCTGCAGCCTGCCCACCTCCACCATAATGCATTGAAAATCCAAAACCACCTCCGGGAATTCCTATCTGTCCTATCATGGAAGCAAGAGTTATTATGCCCCATTGAGCCTGTTCACCATGCTGTGCTCTTTGTATAGACCAGTTTCCTGCAATAAATGTTCTTTTGGATACAAACAGTTCAGCCAGCTCTTTTATCTTTTTCTCACTGACTTCGGTAATTTTTGCTGCCCATTTTGGTGTTTTGGCGATACCGTCACTCTTTCCTAGCAGATAAGGCACGAACTTATCAAAACCGTCAGTATATTTTTCTATAAATTTTTTATCATATTTTCCTGTTTTATACAAGTGATACATCATACCAAGCATCATAGCTACATCAGTATTTGGTCGTATATGTATACACTCAGCATCAAACATTTTTGCGGTCTCTGTTTTTATAGGGTCTATACATATAAATTTCATACCCGATTTTTTATATTTCAAATAGTACTCACCGCTGTTTTTATGATTTGGTACGGCAAAATCTATCTTATTGGTTTTAAACAGATCCGCACCCCACATAACATATACCTCTGTATTTGCCAACAAAACTTCATGGGCAGTTTGCAAAGAGTAAACTTCCATATCACCCACTATAGTAGGATTGGTCTGCAAAGCAGCTCCTACACTGTAATCACCCTCTATTGATACAGAACCTCCTTTTACGATATTGAAAAATCTTCCCGCAAGCGTAGGACAATAATTGACAAGTCCGGGATGTGCCCATCCGTCAGTTGTTCCGTTATATATACTCTCTTTGGGTGTTTCTTTAATCTTCTTTGCAACCAAATCCAAAGCTTCATCCCAACTGACTCTTACAAATTCGTCATTGCCACGAAACTCTTTGTGGTTTGGTCTTCCCTCAAGATATGTTTTTCTAACATAGGGATATTTGACTCTGGTGTTTGAGTATGTTCTATCGATTAGCGCCTTTATCATTCCGGTTGGCCGTTTATCCAACCTTTTTTGAGGCTCTATATCTATAATCTTGCCATCTCTGACATATGCATAAAATGGACCAAAATGACTGGCATGGGGTATTTTCTTAACCGGGGAAAAGAGTTCTGTGGCATTTAAACTTCCACTTCCCAATACTACAGCTGCTGCCGTACTACCCTGCAAAAACTTTCTTCTTGAAATACTCATAATTTATCCTTTCATAACTTACTTTATGAAAGTATAATAAAAAAAAGTCAGAAAAAAGTCAGAAAAAGCACTAAATATAATATTTTTTATATTTAGTGCTTATATTTATAATCTTTTTGAGTATTTTCTCTTAGGTATGGCTATAATGATAGTTACGGCAACAATACCTATAACCCAATATATCCACTGCGGTATAGGTATGGGCTCGCCTGCTGCGTATGAATGCATACCTGATAGATAGTAGTTTACTCCAAGATATGTCATTATAACTGAAGCATAAGCTATCGTAGAAGCTACCGCAAAGGCAAACTGTGAGTTTAGCTTTGGAATGAGTCTCATATGAACAACTGCGGCATATACCAGGATACTTACCAATGCCCAAGTCTCTTTTGGATCCCAACTCCAGTATTTACCCCATGACTCATTTGCCCAAACTCCACCTAAAAAGTTACCCATAGTTAGCAGCATAAGTCCAAGTATCATTGACATTTCATTGACTCTCGTAGCTTCTGTGATACTTCTTTGGATATGCTCATTTCTCGGGTTTTTAGGGTCGTTGCTAAGCATGATAAACATTATCAGTGTAAAAAATCCAAGTAGCGCATTGAGCCCCAAAAAGCCATAACTTGCCGTAATAATGGAAACATGTACCATAAGCCAGTATGATTTAAGTACGGGCACAAGGTTGGTTATTTCCGGGTCCATCCAGCTAAGATGCGCTACAAACAAAAATACTCCTGAAAGTATGGCTGTAAGAGCAAGCGACATGACTGATTGTCTTGTAAAGATAAGACCAGCCAGCATCAATGCCCAGGAGATATATATCATAGATTCATATCCGTTGCTCCAGGGAGCGTGACCGGAGACATACCATCTAAGTCCCATATTGAAAGTTTGAGCTAAAAATGCCAAAAGTATTACTACAAAGAAAAATCTAACAACCAACTTTATAGAACTTTTTGGGCGAAGCATTTTATACATGATAACAAACAACAACAAAAATCCGCTCAAAAGATAGATGGGAATGAGCCTTGGAAATATATTTAAATGGTTATAAAGTATTTCTGCTTTTATATGGGTATTATCCTGAATAATTTTTGAGCCAAACTTTTTTTGATATGCCGCTATGATACTCAGTGCTTTGTCGGCATCTTGCCAGTTTCCTGTTTTTACACCTTTGTGAATGGCGGTAAAATACATTTGAAGTATAAGTCTGATAGCTTCGGCATCTTTTTTGGGAAAAGTTGATATGGCGGTTTTAGGGTCATACCATTTGTTGTTTGGGTCACCTGCTTTTGGAAATATTTTAAAAAGTGCACCGGTATAGACATAATACAAAACATTCAGTCTCTCATCAACTTTTAAAACATCTTTGTCAAATTTGTTTCTGTCAATTGGAGGAGTCCTGTTTGCACTCTCTGTAAAAGTAGCCAATTTATAAGGATTTGTTTTGTTTCCATAATTAAAAAAGTCTTTAAAGGCGGCATATTTTGCACTTTTTGGAATACCAAGTATCTTTTTCAGTTTATCGTGAGAAACTTTTATCATAGGGATGTTTTGCCAAACACCCGGGGCTGAAAGCATGCCGAGTATTATTTGGTCTGCATCAAGACCGTAAAAACTCCTCTTTCTGGCCACCTTGTTTAAAACATCATTAGCAAAAGAGTCTATAGGCTTTATTCTTCCTTCCCTGTCTTGAACCAACAGCAGACCAAATTTATCAGCATGCTCTTTTTCATACTTTTTGGCTGTTGTTATACTCTCTTGCAAACTTAGTTTTGGTTCATTTTCATGTTGGGCAGCTTTTAATGGAGACACATTTAAAGAAATAGCTAAAAAAGCCAAAAGCAGAGATAAACCCATACTGTTTTTATTTCTTTGTATATCTTTTTGTATCTTTCTGCCAAGGGTTCTGAATCTACTCTTTGGTGAAAGTATAGTCCATAAAAATCCAATTGCCAAAAGAAGGTATCCAAAATAGGTTGGATATTTTCCCGGGTCATGATTGACTGAGAGTATAGTTCCTCTTTCATCTCTGTCGTAAGAGGATTGGAAAAATCTGTAATTTTTATAATCCAAGACATGATTCATATATATCCTAAAAGGCATATTCACTCCATTTTTTTTATCTATCAAGGTAACTTCGCTGGCATAAGAGGAAGGAGACATAGAGCCAGGATATCTGTCAAGCTGAAAATCTCTGAGTTTGACTGAAAATGGAAGCTTCATCAGCTTGGAGCCCCACTCAAAGCTAAAAGGAATACCGCCTACAACAACACTCTTTGTAAAACCTTTTGCACCCTTTCCCTGTCCGTAAAAAATAACTTTTTTGGTATCGCCATTATATGAAGCTTTTACAACAACGGCATTAAGCCCGTTAAACTTCATTCCGGCTCTTGTTTTTCCACCGGATACCAGTTTTTCTTTTCCTTTTATATTCATTGATTTTGGAGCAAAATTCAAATCCCCTACAGTATAAAGTCTTTTAGCTTTAAATTCATACTCTTTTGAAGGCTCAAGCGTACCTTTGTTTTGAGTAGCCATCTCCAAAAATGTTATAGCTTTGTTTGACTGTATATAAAATTTCCCGTTTTTTGTTGTGATGTTTACTGTTGGGACACCCCATAAAGAGCTACTTTTCGAAGGTTTGTTAAGTGTAAATTTTACTCCTCCTACATTTTGCACACTTTTGTCTTTTAAAACAAAATTACTAAAGCTTGGGTCTGTACTCATAAAGGATATCATAGGCTTTCCGCTTGGATCGGCAACTATGGATGTAGTAGCATTTGGAACAAAATCCACATATTTTATCTCTGCAGTTTTTCCATCAATATTTAACTTAAGATCAAAATTGTTTTCACCTATCTTTGAAAGGTATTGTTTCTTTTCTATATGGTATATTTTATTGCCTTTTTGTGCATCGACCTGGATATAAGGCTCACTTGATATCATCATATTTTGGGTCTGCCCCTCTCTTATATGCATGATGCCCTCATAGCCTATATATCTGGTGACAATTGAGCCTATCAGGATAAATAAAAAGCCTACATGAAATGTAAAAACCGGCCATTTGTCTCTTCTGTAGAGCTTGTATCTTACGATATTATAAGCAAGGTTAATGCCAAGCAAAACTTGAATGGCACCAAACCATAAAGTACCATAAACCACACCCCATGCAGTTTCAGTCCCATAGTCATTTTCTATAAAAGTAGCGATACCGCTTGATGCAGCAAAAATCAAAAAAAGTACAAAAGCACTCTCCATCGACAGAAAAAATTTTTTTAAAAACTTGATCATTTATATCCTTTTAAGGCTAGAATTACGAAATTCTACCCAAATAAGGTAAACATTAGATTAAATTATATGTTAGAATTTCTTTTTAACTTCAATTATGTTATTATGGTGTTGCGAAAAAATAATATATGGAATCAGCAGTGAATTTTGCAAAATATATAGTACACTTTATAAAATATTACTCTTTCAGCGTGGTTTGCCTGCTGTACGCTATAAATCCAAAAAACTACAACCCTGCAAGCAGACAGATTTTGGTTCAGCAGATATACTATGTAGCATTGGAGATTTTGCCTGCATTTTTCCTTTTATCTATAATTTTCGGTGCTGTAGTTATGGGTTTTTTGGTTTCGATTGCTATTGAATACAATTTGAAAGAGTATATAGGCCAATTGATGGTACAGTTTGTATTGGTTGAATTAACCCCTTTTATGATGGCACTTATCATCTCTTTTCGTACAGGACTCAGGATAGGAGCAAAAACAGCCATCATGAAAGTAAATGGTGAACTTAATACTCTGAAAATGTTTGATATTGATGTGGTCAACTACCTTGTAATGCCCAGGGCTGTAGGCAATATGCTTGGTTTTTTATCTTTGGTATTTTTATCTTCTCTTATCATGGTTGTCAGCGGTTATGTATTTTTATTTTTAAATATGGGGATGGATTTAAATATCTTCCTCTCTACCATCATAAGTGCCGTAACATTAAAAGATATATGCCTGTTTGTCATAAAAAGTATGATTTACGGTTTTATTATAGTTACGGTACCAAGTTTTGACGGAATAACCATAAAAAAGAGATATTTTGAAATACCTCTTGCTCTTTCAAAAACCATCACATCTCTTTTTGTCATTATCTTGTGTGTGGAGGTGCTATCATTAGTTATAGAATTCCTGTAAAAATATTTGAAGATTTTCATACACTTCAGGCATATATTATTGAAAATAATTTAGCTGTTGTCAGTGAAGATACACCTTTGCTTGTTGATTTGAATGTAAATGAAAATATTGCATTGATTTTAGAGTATCATTATAGATACAGTGTAAAAAATGCGACCATTTATACAAATCAGCTTTTAGAAAAGTGTGGGTGCCTGGAGATGGCAAATATGAGGCCTTTTAAGCTAAGCAAAAAGGATAAGTTCATCATTCAATGTATAAGAGCTTATGTAAGCCCAAAAGATAAAATAGCCATAGTAAAACCCTTTTCCATGCTTGAGCGAGTAGAAGATTTATCATATATTACAAAACTGGCCGATATACTCAATGAAAAAGAGATGCAAATTATAGACACTGCCATACATAAATATTACGAGGAAAACACATGCCTTACAATAGAATGAGAATCTCAGTAGGAATATTTACCTTTATAACTTTGGTATTGCTTTTTGTAGCTATATTTTTTATCCTAAAAAGCAAGGGAATGTTTGACAAGCATTATCAATATGCTTTTTATGCAAAAAATGCTGAAAGCTTTGACATAGGTACCCCCATAAAATACTCAGGCTTTAAAATAGGCTATATCAACAAGATTGATTTTACATATGACGGTAAAGTTTTTGTACATTTCACAGTGGATGAAAAAAATGCAAAATGGATAAACAAAAGAGCTTATCTTGAACTTAAAAAGCCTCTTTTGGGAGGTGCTGTTATCTCTGTAATCTCAGATCCCAATCATCCTGTCATAACACCAAATGCCATACTTGATTTTGAAGTACAGGATGATATCAACTCTTTGGTTGCAAGGCTTAAGCCCATAATGCTGAAGGTAGAAAATATCATAAAAAATACAGATATAATTGTAGCAAAACTGGCTTCCAAAAATGGACCTCTTTTTCAGACTATGAACAATTTTCAAAAACTTTCAGCCAAGTTTGCCAATGACAGGTCTATCATAGATACGGTCATGGGCGAAACAAACAGTTCAAAAAATATAACCAAAAGTATAGCCCACTTAAAAGACAGTCTCGCAGAAGTTAAAAAAATGACTTTTCAAATAAATGATATACTAACAGAAGTTCACCAAAATATCATAAAACCGAGTGAAACCATACCGGGCCACATAAATGATATACTCATAGACATAAAAAACAAACTAAAAGATTTAAACGGACTTGTTAAAACTATTGGTGCCAGTGACAAAGATATAGTTCTTTTAAAAGAGCAGATACTTTTAGGAGTTGATAAGGCAAACAATCTGCTCAACAAAGTAAACTCGCTGATAGAAAACAATAACAAAAAGGTTAAACTGCCATGAAAATAAAATTTGTATTGCTTATTATCTCTTTGCTTTTTACAGGATGTTCTTTCAAAACCAGCGACAAGTACAAATACAGAGTAGATGCATCAAACTCGTTTGACAGTTTTAAAAAATACTATCTTCAGGGCAAAACCAGACTTGCCAGCATTGCACTAAAAAGAGCTTTACAAAATGCAAAAGAGGGTTCTGATATAAACTCAATAGCCAAAATATATCTTGGAGAGTGTGCGCTTCACAAAGCTATGCTTTTGCATGATAATTGCAGTGAATACAGACAAATTCAAAATTTAACCAATGACAAATATTTGAAAAATTACTATCTTTTTATAGCCGGCAAGTTTCAAAATATCAACATTTCTTTCTTGCCCGAAAGCTATAGAGATTTTGCCAAATATTTAAAACAAAAAAATTTCAACGCTGCTGTTAAAGCCCTGTATAAGATAAAAAACAGTGACTCTAAAATCATAGCAGCCTCTCTTGTAAAAGATAAACTTTCCAAAAAAGATATAAAAAAGATTATAGATATATCTTCATCCATGGGGTACAAAAAAGTTACTGCAAGATGGTATGACTTTTTGAAAACAAAAAGTACAGATAAAGAAAAAAAGATTATCGATGAAAAACTAAAAATATTTAAGTAACTGTCACCACTTTGTTTCTGCCCTCATTTTTTGCTCTGTAGAGTGCTTCATCCACTCTTTTCATAAGTGTATCAATAGTATCATCTTTTTTGACTTCGGTAACACCAAAACTGCAAGTTATATGTTCGACTATATCAAAATGCTGTTTTTCTATCTCTTCTCTTAGTGTTTGGGCGATATAGGCCGCTTGATTTATGTCTGTTTCAGGAAGAACCAGCATAAACTCTTCTCCTCCCCACCTGCCAAATATATCACTCTTTCTTTTTTTGCTTTTTACAAGTTCGGCCAAACTTTTTAAAACCATATCTCCAGCCTTGTGACCGTAAATATCATTAACTTTTTTAAAATGGTCTATGTCAAAAAATATAACGGACAAGTGTTTGTCATATCTTTTCGCTATTTCAATTTGCTCTGCAAGGCTGATGTCTATCATATATCTGTTGTAAACGGATGTCAGTTTATCTATGGTTGCCAATTTTTCAAGTGCTTTTTCAGCTTTTTTTCTTTTTTCTATCTGAATAAAAAGTGTTATCATCCACATGATAAGCAATAAAATAACTATGATGGCTACTATACTGTACCGAAGAACTTTTTCTTTTGAATAACCTTCCTGCATATGAACTGTTATCCATTTTTGATAAATTTGTTCTTTTTCACTATCTTTAATGGAGTCAATAACCCTGTTTATCATAGGAACCAGTATCTTATAATCTTTTCTCAGCATAAATCGTACAGGAAAATTATATTTGGTAGTTCCTGAAATTTTTAAATTGTCAAACCTCAAATCATTTATCTTATATGCTACAACAGGAAGGATACCCATAGTTGCATCAGCTTTGCCGGAGCTTACATATTCAAGTGCCTGGTTTATATCTTTTACTTCTTTATACTTTATATCCGGAAAATCTCTTGTCAATATTTTGGTGGTTGTATAGTCTTTGGGCATGGCAAATATCTTATCTTTTATAGATTTTATATTTGGTACAAACCCCATACTGTTTTTTGTAACTATTACAATAGGTGCTTTTATATAAGGTTTGGTAAAAACTGCATATCTTTGCCTCTCTTTGACTATAGTGGTGGAGACTGTTATATCAGCTTTCTTTTCTTTTATAGAGTTTAAAACTTCAGAAAAACTATCAACTATCTTACATTCACCTTTTAACATAAGTCTTTTTTTAACCAAATTCCAATAGTCTATGGCAATCCCTGAAAGCTTGCCGTCTTTTAAAAGATTGAAGGGTGCCCAGTTGTCTGTACTTACACAGGTAAGTTTGTGATTTCTGATGAACTCTTTTTCTTTTTTATTTGTTACATAAGGATTGTAAATAAAATTATTGTACTCTATACCGTTACTGCTTTTAAACATCACTTTGTACAATCTTTCAATCTCAGAAATCTTTGCTTCATCAAAAGCAAAATCTTTACTCACAATATCACTGAAAATTTTTGCCTGATATCTCAGTGCTTTTTTAGAGTAATTTTGTGAATTGTATTTTTCTTTGATGATTTGTATAGTTTCAGGTATATGAGAGAGTGCATATTTCCATCCTTTTTTTGTTGCTTCTATAAAAGACTTGATTCTGTTTGGATGCTTTACTATCTCCTCTTTGGAAGTAAAAAGTATATCCCCGTAAAAATCAAATCCGTAATTTTTAGGGTCAAATATCTTGTATGGTATATTTTTTTCTTTTAGATAGTATGGCTGGTTTGTTCTAAATACAGTAAAAAGATCAGCTTTGTTGTTTAGTATATCTTTTATACCGAAGATATTTTTCTTTATATTTATATCATCAGGCTCTACACCTGATATATGAAACATAGAGAGTAAGGAAATATTTTCCAGACTTGTAGGGCTTGCCATGATAGAGTTGGTTTTTATCTCTTTTAGCGAATTTATATCATTATTGGTTGTTAGCAAAACCAATGGAGATGTTTCAAAGATAGGCATAAGGGCTACTATAGAAGGATTTAAAATTTCATGATAAACAAGCGAACTGCCGCCTATCCCATAGTTTGCTTTCCCTGTTGTAACCTGATTGATTATATTTTCACTGTTTTTTAACTCTTTTATATCTACATCGAGTCCTGCTTTTTTATAGTACCCTTTCTCTTTGGCCATATAAAATCCGGCAAACTGAAAAGAGTGTTTCCATCTAAGCTTTAAAACAATAGAATCCCCGGCAAAAAGTGTAAAATTTGACAACATGATAAAAAGAATTATAAGTATCTTCATAATTTTGCCTGAAAAATATAATATTTGATTATATCACAAATTTTTCAAAAATTGCAAAAATAGTTTTTATTTATCACAAATATCCTCTTTGGATATCTTTTCCAACTCTTTACAAGCAAAGCCTGCTTCCAGTCTTGCCTCGATATTTATATCTCTTTTTTTCAAAAGTGCATTTGGATAGTGTTTTGATACTATGTCAAAATATATACTTTTATCAACTTTTTCTTTTTCACACGCCCATCCAAACCAATGATCGCCTTTTTTGACATGTTCAACCTCTTCATCAAGTATGATGTGGAGTGCATCTATCATCTTTTGTATAGTGGGATTTCTTTTATAGTTTTTAAGTTTTTTAAGAATTTGTGGAGTTGCATCAAGTCCATTTGCTTCAAGATATCTCGGTACTATTGCCATTCTCTCAAGTAAACTCTGAGTTCTTTGCATAGCTTCAAAAAGTGCATTATGAACTTCAAAGTCACC
>CAZMKH010000016.1:0-2027 GCA_964566455.1 uncultured Campylobacteraceae bacterium
TCATCAAAACTGTTAATATACTTTTGATAAATCCAACCATATATTTGTTTTGCTCTAAAAGAGGGGCTTACCACACCGGTCAGTTCTTCTTTTGTAAAATCTAATAGTACTTTTTTTTCAATATTGCTCAATAGCTTTCTCCATTAAATTTATGGCATCTTTTTGATTTTTTATAAAATCTTTATGGGCATTTTCATCACAATAGTTGGTAACTATAAAGATGCCTTTTGCATTTATTTTATATTTTTGTGCTGTTAACATTACCGAATAAAATTCCATATTTTCCAAATCATATCCATTTTTTAAAAATATATTTGAAAATTCCTTGTTTGTAGTGATATAGTTTGAGCTATTGACTACTGTTTTTGTTTCACATGAAACATTATCTATTGTTAAATTATCCAAAGGTGAATAGGAAGAATCTAGCAATGAAGATATTTCAACCTGTGAACCACAACATGAAACAACTTTATCAAATATTTTAAATTTTCCGTAACTTCCGGCACTGCCTACAAACAGTATATCTTTGGGATTATATTTTTGTATAAGAGTGCTAAGAGTCAAAGCACTTTCTAAAAGTCCTACTCCAACAGGCAGTGCACCTTTTAACTGTTCATTTTTTCCTGCACATATTATCATATTCTTACTGCAATACCTTCGTCTTTTAAATATCTTTTCAAATCCATTATGTCTATCTCTTTGTAGTGAAATATCGATGCTGCCAATGCTGCATCAGCACCACTTAAAAAGGTATCTCTTATGTGCTTCATTGTACCCGCTCCTCCGCTGGCAATGATAGGGACATTTAGAATATCACTCAATATTGAGGTAATTTCATTGTCATAGCCGTTTTTTGTTCCATCTGCATCCATAGAAGTAAGAAGTATCTCCCCTGCTCCTCTTTTGACAACTTCATTTGCCCACTCTACTGCGTCTAGTCCAGTATCTTCTCTTCCTCCGGCTATATATACATGCCAACTGTTCCCATGTCTTTTCACATCTATAGCTACCACGATACACTGCGAACCAAATCTTTTACTGGCTTCATCTATGAAGTCAGGATTTTTTACAGCACTTGAATTGATACTGACTTTATCGCATCCGACATTCAATAAAGCATAAATATCCTCAAGTTTTCTTATGCCGCCTCCAACAGTCAAAGGTATGAAAACTTCTTTTGCAACCTCTTTTACTATATCGACAATAGTATCTCTTTTTTCATAAGTAGCGGTAATGTCCAAAAAGGTTATCTCGTCAGCACCCTCTTGGTCATATCTTTTTGCTACCTCCACAGGGTCTCCGGCATCTTGAAGTCCAACAAAATTGATACCTTTGACTACTCTTCCATCTTTTACATCAAGGCAAGGTATAATTCTTTTTGCAAAATACTCCATATATTAACTCTCATTTTTTTATTTCGATTATGCTATAAAATTGCTTTTATAGTGCTTATTTTGTTTTTATAAAAAATGTTAAAAGCAAAGAAGCAAACGCTATAGCAGCTCCTATAAAAAATACACTTTCATATGACTTATCCCATATCAGTCCAAGAATTGCAGGTAAAAATACAGCCGCAATATGATTGATGGTAAAACTGACACCCCCGGTTGATGCAAAATCTTTTGGATCGGCAATCTTTTGAAAATAAGTTTTAAGTGCAATTGCCATAGAAAATAGAATATGATCTACTATAAACAAAGCTATAATGATATAGTGATTTTGTACAATACCGTAAAGTATAAAAATAACAATCAGCAAAAGATACTCAATCTGCAAAGATATCTTTTCTCCGATTTTTTCCACGATTTTCCCCACTGTTGGGGCACTTATCATGCTTATAACTTTATTGGCAGCAAAAAGAAGGACTACCTCCTCAACTTTGAAATGAAATTTTTGTACAAGTAAAAAAGCTGCAAAGACTACAAATATCTGTCTTCTTGCACCGGCGAAAAATGTTAAAACATAATATAGCCAATACTTCTTTCTCAAAAAAAGCTTTTTTTCCTGTATTTCATAGTCCTCAAACT
>CAZMKH010000016.1:2127-14628 GCA_964566455.1 uncultured Campylobacteraceae bacterium
CAATACTTCTTTCTCAAAAAAAGCTTTTTTTCCTGTATTTCATAGTCCTCAAACTTTTCAAATTTTATCCAGGCAAAAACAACCAAAAAGATGCCAATAGATCCAAAAATAAGATATATATGTTTATATTCCAAATGAAATATCTTTAGAAGTATGTATAAAACCACCATAGATAATATGGAAATAAATGCTCTAAGAGAAATCTGTTTTCCAAGCACAGACGGGGCATCACTCTTTCTTATCCATTGAAGCGACAGTGAACTATGCAATGTTTCAGCATAATGAAAACCAAATGACATGATTATTGTAGTGATATACAAACCTGTTATCGAAGGAAAATATCCGGTTATTGCCACGCCAAAAGCTAAAAGTATCAAAAAAATATAAGTAGCACTTTGCTGTCTAATAAAGAGCAGCCAAAAGACTATAGTGAAGGCCAAAAGTCCGGGAATTTCTCTGATACTTTGTAAAAATCCCATATTTTCTCCGCTAAAATGCACCACCTCAACGGAGAAATTATTTAATAGTGCCATCCATACACCAAAACTGAGCGGAGAAATAATGGATAAAAGGTATAAAAGCGCTACTCTGCTGTTATATTTTTTCACATATATCCTTTATTTTTTAAAGGATTATACTGTGCAACTGCTTGTTTTTTTATATATTTTTGATTTTAAAATATAATAAAGTACAAATGCCCACAAAATTATACTCGATACTATGGTAAGGAGATTGGAATTATCACTGATATTTACAAATTCCTTTACATCAACCCCTTTAAATATATAATCAAGCCCGAGACCAAATATGATAGAGCCTATGATGATACTGCCAAGGTATATATAAAGTGCGCTGTTGCCCAAGCTCTTTTTTACAACTCCTATGGTTACTGTATTTGTTGCGGGACCTGCGGATAAAAAAACAAATGCTGCTCCCGGACTTACTCCTGAGAGCATCAAGCCTGCAGCTATGGGAAGTGATGCGGTTGCACAAACATACATCGGAACTGCTATAGCTATAGCTATAATGTAAGATATCCAAGAGTATTTCATAAGTATTTCATTTAGATTTTGAGGTACGGCTGTAGTGATAAGAGCACCAAGAATCAATCCAAAAAGCAAAGGTGATGCTATATCTTTTAGCAATACACCAAAGGAGTAATGAAGCACTTTTTTTATATCAAATCTTTTTTTCTCTTTTTTTGCAGAAGAAGAGATATCCGCTTCTTTTTTGATGCTGAAATTTGTACTATTAAGCGAGCCAGGTTTTGCCATGACAAACGACGGTGCCGCTGCTTTCGTTTTGGTTTCAGCAGGCTTGCTCTCCTTGAGCGCATAAAAGTTTGATAAAATTCCGGCCACTATGGAAATAATCAAAGAAGTTACTATCCTGTACAATGTAAAAAGCCATCCAAATATTCCATATGTTGCCAAAATAGAGTCAACCCCTGTTATGGGAGTTGATATCAAAAATGAAAGTGTCGCACCCTTGCTTGCGCCACTTTTTTGAATACTTCTTGCAAGCGGTATCACTCCGCATGAACAAACCGGAAGCGGGATACCAAAAAGTGTTGCCTTTATCACAGAGAGGATGGAGTCTTTACCAAGATGGTTTTTTACTATACTGTCCGGTACTACTTCATGTAAGACACCGGCTATAATGAGCCCCAGCAAAATATAGGGTGCCATAGCATTGCTCAAATCTATCAAAGCTGTTAAAAACTCTAAAACATAATCCATAAACATATCCTTTTTAAAATTATGATATAATTATATAACAATATTGTTATATAATTTTACTTATAAAGAGGTAATATGGATGAATTAATAAAAACAGCAAAAGTTTTTAGTGATAAAAACAGGGTACTCATATATGCTTTGATTTTAAAGTACAATGAAGTATGTGTATGTGAAATATGTGATACACTCAAGCTTTCACAACCATTGGTATCAAGACACTTAAAGCAGATGAAACAAAGTGGTATCATATCATCAAAGCAGGAAGGTAAATGGTGTGTATACTCCATCAATAAAACTTTTTTACCTGATATAGCTATTTGTTATAAAAAAGAGGTAAAAAAAAGTATAATTCCAATCCTGCCAAAACTGCTTGTCTGTAAAAAAAGGTAGTCTGAAGTATGGTGCGGATGAGAGGACTTGAACCTCCACGCCTTGCGGCACCAGATCCTAAGTCTGGCGTGTCTGCCAATTTCACCACATCCGCACAACAATAACAAGTGGTACGCCCGTCAGGATTCGAACCTGAGACCTACGGCTTAGAAGGCCGTTGCTCTATCCAGCTGAGCTACGAGCGCATAAAAAGCAAAAGTTAATGGTACGCTCGAAAGGAGTCGAACCTTCAACCTACGGATCCGAAGTCCGTTGCTCTATCCAATTGAGCTACGAGCGCTCAATACTGGGGTGGGAGATGGGACTCGAACCCACGGCCCTCGGAACCACAATCCGATGCTCTAACCAACTGAGCTACACCCACCATGGATGGTCGGGGTGAGAGGATTCGAACCTCCGGCCCCCTGGTCCCAAACCAGGTGCGCTAACCAGACTGCGCTACACCCCGAGCTGACATCATCATTTTGAGTCTGCAATTATATAAGAATGGAGCTTAAGTATCCATAAAATAACCCTTTATAAAATTAGAAAATTCTAAAAACAGTCTATTTTTATACTTGTTTTTATGATATATAAGATAAAAATCTCTTTTAAATTTAAAATTTTTTAAATTTATTTCAAACAATACTCCCTTTTTTAATTCATCCTCCACGCAAATTCTAGATATACAGGTTAGTGCATCTTTATTTGTATATAAAACTCTTTTTATGCTTTCAAAACTTGAAAATATCAACTGTTTTTGTAAGTTTGCTGAATATTTTCCGATATTGCTTAAAAATATCTCTCTTGTTCCTGAGCCCTCTTCTCTTAAAAGCCATATTTTATCAAATAACCGATCAATGTAGATACTTTTTCTTGCAAGTTTTTCATCGCTGCCGACAACTATCAATTCATCCTGCCCTATTTTTTGCATCAATATATTTTTAAATTTTACCTTTGATTCGATAAAACCTATATTTACACTGCCCTCTTCTACCATTTTGGCTATCTTTTGTGAGTTGGTTGTACTGTTTTTTACATTTACGTCAGGATATAGTTTTTTAAAATCAAAAAGGATTTGAGGCATAATATAATCACCTATGGTCCTGCTAGCGGCAATATTTAATTCTCCTAAAAGTGTATCTTTTCTAAAAAGTGATGCGCTTTCCAAAAGAGCATTATAGTGCTCTTTTGTCAATGATTTAAAATATTTTCCTCTTTCATTGAGCAGTAAATTTTTGCCTATTCTGTCATAAAGCTTTTCACCCATTTTATTTTCAAGTGATTTGATTGCAAGTGAAACCGCTGACTGGGTAATACCAAGTTTTTTGGCAACATCGCCGACATGAGCGGTATTTGACAATTCATAAAATATCTGCAACTCTCTTAGTGTCATTGTTGTCCATTTATTTTTTTAATGATTATATCATATTTAATTAATTTTACAAATATATTTAAAACTATTATAATTACAACAAAAATTTAGGAGAAACTATGGCTTTTTCAAAAGAGAATAGGGCAAATACATTAAGCGGAATACTTTTTGTAGCACTCTTTTCAACTACAGCTACATATTTGGCAGACTTTTCATTTCTCAAAAACCTGGGCATAAGTCCGCTGATAGTCGGTATCCTGTTGGGAATGGTATATGCAAATACTTTAAGAAACAAACTCCCTGCCGAATGGATCCCGGGTATTCAGTTTTCAATGAAGATTATCTTAAGAGCCGCCATTATATTTTACGGCTTCAGGGTAACTTTTCAAAATATCGAACAAGTCGGAATCCCCGGCATCATTACAAGTGCCTCGGTTGTAACTCTTACTTTTATCATAGGTTATTTTGTAGGCACCAAGATACTCAAACTTGACGAAGATACCACTATGCTTGTAAGTGCGGGAAGTTCCATATGCGGAGCGGCGGCAGTACTTGCAACTGAACCTGTAGTAAAAGGTGAACCGTACAAAAGTGCGGTAGCGGTAGGAACAGTGGTAATATTTGGAACAACGGCAATGTTTTTATATCCCTATCTTTACAAAGCCGGACTCATACCGCTTGATGCAAAGGATATGGGTATATATATAGGCGGAACTATCCATGAAGTTGCTCATGTCGTAACAGCCGGAAACAGCGTAGGTGAAGAGACTGCAAAATACGCTGTTATCGTAAAAATGATAAGAGTTATGATGATAGCTCCTTTTTTGTTGGTGCTTGGTTATTGGCTTGCAAAAAAAAGAGGCGGGCAAGAGAGCAAAAAAACTTCTATTACCATCCCATGGTTTGCTGTATTTTTTATAGTTGTTGCAGGATTTAACTCTTTGGATATGTTGCCTCATGACTTGGTTGGAAGCATAAACAAAATCGATACATTTGCTTTGACCATGGCAATGACTGCAATGGGTATGGAAACAAATGTAGGTAAGTTTAAAAATGTAGGTCTTAAACCCATATATTTGGCTTTGATACTCTTTTTGTGGTTGATTTTCGGAGGGTTTTATATAGTTAAATTTGCTTTGAACTTTTAATATGTTAAAATATAGATAAAAAATATTAGGAATTTTATCTATGAAACTGTTCGGAACTGACGGAGTAAGAGGAAAAGCCGGGGTCAAACTTGACGCCATGACAGCTATGAAGCTTGCCATGGCCGCAGGTATTTATTTTCGCAAAGAATCAATAAACAATAAAATAATAGTAGGAAAAGATACAAGGCGTAGTGGGTATATGATAGAAAACGCTATCGTTTCAGGGCTTACGGCAGTAGGTTACGATGTTATTCAAATAGGTCCCATGCCGACACCGGCTATTGCATTTTTGACTGAAAACATGAGGTGTGATGCAGGTATCATGATAAGTGCTTCTCACAATCCGTTTTATGATAATGGAGTAAAATTTTTTGACAGACGAGGCAATAAGCTAAGCCAAAAAATCGAAAAAGAGATTGAAAAGATATATTTTGATGATGATATTATAAAGTCCAATCAAAAAACAGGTATGCAAATAGGCTCCTCAAAAAGAATAGATGATGTGATAGGCAGATATATCGTTCATATCAAAAATTCCTTTCCAAAAGAGTTGACACTTAACGGTATCAGAGTCGTAGTAGACACCGCAAACGGAGCGGCATACAAAGTGGCTCCTACTATACTAAGCGAATTGGGAGCTGAAGTCTTTGTAATAAATGACAAACCAAACGGAAATAATATAAATCAATCCTGCGGGGCACTGCACCCTGAAAAACTAAGCGAAGAAGTCAAGAGAGTAAGGGCTGACATCGGTTTTGGACTTGACGGTGATGCTGACAGACTCGTAGTAGTCGATGAAAGGGGTTGTGTGGTAGATGGTGACAAACTTTTGGGTGCTTTGGCATTTTATCTCAAAAATGAAAATAAACTCTCAGGCAATGCCATCTCCGCTACTGTTATGAGCAATAAAGCCCTGGAAGATTTTTTGCTAAAAAAAGAGATATCACTCTTCAGGTGTGATGTCGGGGATAAAAATGTTTTGGAAGTTTTGCAAAAAGAGGGTTTAAACTTTGGCGGGGAGCAAAGCGGACACATTATACTGAGTGATTATGCCAAGACCGGTGATGCGCTCGCAAGCGCCCTGCAAGTACTTGCATTTGTTTTAAAAAGCGGTAAAAATACGAGCGAAGCTTTTGATATATTTGAACTTTATCCTCAGATTTTGGAGAATATTCCTGTCAAGAAAAAAATACCTTTAAAAGATATTAGAGGTTATGATGAGATATTGAAAAAACTTGAAGAGTTGGAAATAAGGCACTTGATAAGATACTCAGGAACAGAAAATCTTTTGAGAGTTTTGCTTGAAGGCAAAGATGAAGAACTTCTCTTTAGAGAAATGGAAAAACTAAAAGAATTTTTAACGAGTGCACTAAAGTGATAAAGTCCGTTTGGATTTTTATACTATCTTTTTGTGGGATTTTCATAATAGACCAAAATATAAAATCCCTCTTTATCAATGGTTTTAGCTACTATGCAGAGTGTATCTCTCTGACACTGGCTTACAATAAAGGTGTTGCATTTTCTATGCTCTCTTTTTTGGGTGAAAATCTAAAATATATCCAACTATTTCTTATAGGCTCTGTATTGGCCTACATGGTATTTCACAAAGAAACTTTTATCAGGTATTCATTGCCGCTTGGTATCATACTGGGGGCAGGGAGCAGCAATATTTATGACAGATTTATTTATGGCGGTGTGGTTGATTATGTATACTGGCACTGTGGATTTGATTTTGCCATATTTAATTTTGCCGATGTTATGATAGATGTGGGAGTTGTGGCAATACTTTATCTAAGCTACAAAACAAAGCGATAATTTTAATTTTATCTAAAATATTGTAGAATAGATAATATACACAAATCGCACAGGGGATAATATGCCTAGAAAACCCAGAGTAGATGTTGCCGGATATCATTTGGTTATCAACAAAGGAGTAGCCGGCAGAAAAATTTTTTATGAAGAAAGCGACTATGAAAAATTTCTGGAAATTGTTTGCACAAGTGCCAAACTGTATGATTTTGTAGTCCATTCTTATTGTCTTTTATATGACCACTACCACTTACTGGTTGAGACAAAAGAAGAAAACATTTCTCTGGCAATCAGATACATCAACTCGAATTATGCAATATTTTTCAACAAGAAATACAACAGGGCAGGGCACCTGTGGCAAGGCAGATACCAATCATGGTATATTTTGAACAAATCATATCTTGATACGCTTATCCTTCATATCGAACAGCATCCTTTGAAATATCATTTATGCGAAAAACTTGAAGATTATAAATACTCGAGCTATCGCTCTTTTGCCAATCTGGACAAACCCATAGAGTGTCTTAAACGCTCTTTTATGTTTGAAAAATATCCTAAAATAGACGATATAAAAGCTTTTTTCGATGTACCGGTTATCAATAAAAGACTGAAAAATATCATTGAAGAATTACAAAAAGTAGTAAGTTACAAAAAAAATTTAAACAACAAAAAACACAAAAGCCTGAAAGAGCATTTTGAAACAGTTTTAAGCAAAAAAGAGAGAAACCAAAAGATATATGAAGCTTATCTTGACGGCTACACACAAAACCAAATCGCAACTTTTTTAAATATTTCACAAGCTACCGTTTCAAACACCATAAAAAAACTGCTTCAAGAAAATAAGCCTGAAATTATTTGCATTTAGTATCGACATTAGATACAATTTCATTTTAACAACTGACCTTAGGAGAGAATTTGAAAAACCTTATAATAGTTGAGTCTCCTGCAAAAGCAAGAACCATCAAAAATTTTTTAGGAAAAGATTATACCGTAATAGCAAGCAAAGGACACATAAGAGACTTGCCTAAAAGCTCTTTTGGCATCAAGATAGAAGAGGGCACTTTCAAACCTGAATACAGAGTAAGCAGAGACCATTCAAAAACCGTCAAAGAGATAAAAGAGTTGGCAAAAAAAAGTGATACGATATATATCGCAACGGATGAGGACAGAGAAGGGGAGGCTATAGGATACCATATAGCCAAAGCTATCGGGAAAGAGCCAAGCTCGCTTCCCAGGATAGTTTTTCATGAGATAACCAAAAATGCCATAAACAAAGCTTTGCAAAACCCTAGAACAATAGATACCAACAACTTCAACGCACAACAGGCAAGAAGACTTTTAGATAGAATCGTAGGATACAAACTCTCTCCGCTTCTTTCATCCAAGATACAAAAAGGCTTAAGTGCCGGCAGAGTTCAAAGTGCAGCTTTGAAGATAGTGGTTGACAGGGAAAGAGAGATAAAAGCTTTCAAACCTCAAGAGTATTGGAGTATAGAAGCTTTATTTAACAAAAGTATAGAAGCTTTGCTCGTAGAGTTTGAAAAAGAAAAAATCTCAAAAATGAGTATCTCAAACGCAGACAGAGCAAAATATATAGAAAATATCCTAAAAAGCGAAGAGTTCAAAGTAAGTAAAATCGAAACAAAAGAGAGAAAAACTTCAACTCCTCCACCATTTATGACCTCTTCTTTACAGCAGGCTGCTTCAAATCAACTTGGTTTTTCTCCAAAAAAGACTATGATGATAGCCCAGACACTCTATGAGGGGGTTATGACGCACAAAGGAAATATGGGTGTCATCACATACATGAGAACCGACTCACTCAATATCGCAAAAGAGGCTATAAAAGAGGTAAGAAAAACCATAAAAGAAAAGTTTGGTCCAAACTATTTAAGTGAAAAAGAGAAATATTATGCAACCAAGTCAAAAGGTGCGCAGGAAGCTCACGAGGCTATCAGACCTACAAACCTTGATTTTGACCCAAGAATTGCAAAAGATTTTTTAAAAAATGATGAGCTAAAGCTTTACACATTGATATACAACAGATTTTTGGCTACCCAAATGAAAGATGCTCTCTTTGAGACACAAAATATTATATTTGAAAGCAAATCTTCCAAATTTAAAGCAAGCGGAAGAGTTTTGAAGTTTGAAGGTTTTTATAAAGCTTTAGGATATAAAGAGAAAGATAAACTGTTGCCGACACTAAAGACAGGCGAAAAAGTTCAGGTTTCAAAACTTGAAGCTTTACAGCACTTTACCGAACCACCCGCAAGATACTCTGAAGCTTCTCTTATTAAAAAGCTTGAATCTTTGGGTATAGGAAGGCCTTCAACATATGCTCCTACTATATCAATACTGGTAGCCAGAAAATATATAGAGATAGAAAAAAAACAACTTATTCCTACTGAAATTGCTTTTAAAGTAATAGAGCTTTTGGAAAACCACTTTAGCAATATTGTTGACAGTTCATTTACAGCTGAAATGGAAGAGACTCTCGATAAAATAGCTGAGGGAAAAGAGGATTGGCAAAAGGTCTTATGGAATTTTTACGAACCCTTTATGAAAGAGATAGAAAAGGGCAAAAAAGATATAAAAAGTCAAAAAGTTCTTATCCCCACAGGTGAAAAATGTCCAGAGTGCGGAAGTGAATTGGTTATACGAAAAGGAAGATTTGGAGAATTTATTTCATGCAGTGCTTTTCCAAAATGTAAATATACAAAAAATATCTCTTCACAAAAGAAAAAAGAGAGTGTAAAAGTAGGGGTAAAATGTCCCGAATGCGGCGGCGACCTGCTTGAGAGAAGTTCAAGAAGAGGAAAGTTTTACGGGTGTTCGAACTATCCAAAATGTAAATTTGTCACAAATTATCTGCCGACAGAAAAAAAATGCTCTGAATGCGGTGGAATGATGACACAAAGAACATACAGAAAAAAAGAGATACTAGAATGCATCAAGTGTAAACACAGAGAGGAGTTGTAGGGTGAAAATTGGAATAGTATCCGATAGTCACAAAAAAATCGAACTTTTGCAAAATGCCATAAAAATACTTAAAAATGATGGGGCAGAGTTTGTAATTCATGCCGGAGATATTGTTCTTGAAGAGTCATTGCAGTTGTTAGAGGATTCTAAACTACCCTATCAGGCAGTATTCGGTAATAATGATTTTCATCTTCTAAACCTGGCAGGCAAGTACAATATAGCAAATGAACCTCATTATTTTAAGATTGGCAATCTTTCAGTCAAGCTGATGCACTATCCATACTATTTAAATGGGGATAGTGATTTGGTTGTATTTGGGCATACGCACTATTTTGAAGCCGAACATAAAAACAATACTTTGTATATCAATCCCGGTGAAATTTGTGCCAGAAAAAAACCTGTAAGCGAATTTGCTCTTATAGAAAAAAAAGATGGTACATGGAATGTTTTTCACTATGAAAAAGATATGCTAAAAGAAAATTCAAAATATATATGTAAAAAAGTAGAAATATGAAAAAGATATATTTATGTGCCATCAGCAATATCTCCAGCGGTAATTGCAGTGAAGACTGCTCATTTTGCACACAAAGCGCATACAATAACGCTGATATCGAAAAATACAAACAAAAAGATATAAAAAATATTTTAAAAGAAGCAAAGCTTGCAAAACAAAACAGAGCCATTGGTTTTTGCCTTGTAACTGCAGGCAAAGGGCTCAGTGAAAAAAAACTGGAGTTTGTCTGTAAAACTGCACATGAAATATCATCCGAGATCAATGGTCTTAATCTTATAGCATGTAACGGCACAGCTACAAAAGAGCACTTAATCGAGTTAAAAAAATGCGGCATAAAGAGTTACAACCACAACCTGGAAACTTCCAAGGAGTATTATCCAAAAATTTGTTCTACCCACAGCTGGGATGAAAGGCTTGAGACTTGCTTGAATGTAAAAGAAGCCGGACTTAAACTTTGCACGGGAGGAATTTTTGGACTTGGTGAAAGTGAAAACGATAGAGAGTCATTTTTAAATTCTTTAAAAGAGTTATCGCCCGATTCAGTTCCGCTCAATTTTTTCCACCCAAACCCCGCACTTCCTTTGGAGAACAGATTGTTTGATATAGATAAAGCATTGTACTGGATAAAAAAAGTCTCTTCCTCGCTGCCGAATACCAGAATAATGGTTGCCGGCGGGAGAGAGATAACCTTCAAAGAGAGGTGGCCGGAAATTTTTGAGTATGGAGCAAATTCCATAGTTATAGGAAATTATTTGACAACAAAAGGAAATCAAGCAGAGAAAGATATCAAAACCATTACCGACCTCGGATACAAGGTAGCTGACAAGTGCGAATAATCTAAGGAGTTTCAATGATAAATCAAAATATCATTATGATGATAACCATTTCAGTTATTATCATATCAACTCCCTATTTTTCCAGGCTCATAAGACTGCCTTTAACCCCTGTAGAGATAATACTAGGCTCACTTGCGGGATATTTCGGTTTTATTCACCATAATGAAATATTTAAGTTGATTTCTGAAGTCGGCTTTTTATATCTAATGTTTTTAGCCGGAACGGAAGTAGACCTTAGGGTTTTTAAAAATATGCGTTTGCAACTTCTAAAAAAAAGTATCATATACATATCTTTACTTTATCTTTTTTCATTCTTGTCATCTTACTACCTTCATCTTGGCAATATATTTATCATAACCATGCCTCTTATATCAGTTGGTCTTATCATATCTTTGTTTAACGAATACGGCAAAGACAAAGAGTGGCTTATCCTAGCGATGACTGTAGGGGTTTTGGGTGAAATTATAAGTATAACCCTGGTTACATTTGCCAGTGCCGCCCTAAGTTTTGGCATAGGATATGAGTTTTATAAAACCATATCCATACTATTTGCTTTTTTGCTCGCAATAGTTATTGTTTTTAAAGCCCTTGAAGTTCTGTTTTGGTGGTATCCCGGCATAAAAACATATCTTATGCCCTTTAAAGACAATGATGAAAAAGATATAAGGATTTCAATATCTATCTTTTTTATCCTTATAGCTATATCTTTATATCTGCATCTTGAGATAGCCTTTGGAGCATTTATAGCAGGTATATTTATATCAACATTTTTTAAGCACAAAGAGGAGTTGACGCACAAACTCTCATCTTTTGGATTTGGTTTTTTGGTGCCACTGTTTTTTATCTATGTCGGGACTACACTTGATCTTGACTCTTTAAAAAATGTAACACTGCTTGAAAAAGCACTGCTTATAACTTTTTTAATGACAGCTATGAGAGTTATATCATCAAGTATGGTATTTTTAGAATTAAGCATAAAAGAGCGAATCCTTCTAGGGCTTGCACACTCGATGCCTTTGACCCTTTTGATAGCAGTTTCGACCATAGCGTATGACTTGAAAACAATAAACAGAGATATTTATTATGCCTTTATTCTTGCAAGTATTTTTGAAGTTATATTTTCTATGATTTTAATAAAACTGTTATCTCTTGCAAAAACTCAAAAAAGCTCGACCAGGTAACCGTTACTGTTTTTTTTGATTTTGTAGCGGTACTTACCGTCAAGAGCTAAAACCACTCTGTAAAATTTTCCGTGATTGCCGATAACAATCTTTGTAAAAGGAAGCTTGGAGAGTTTGATAATTTTGGTATAAAAAGAGACATCTCTTTTCAAATCAATAGCAATCTTGTATGGCTTTGAAAAAAAGAGCTGTCTAATCAGAAGGTCTTTCGTTTTTAAAAGAAGCTTGTTTTTGTCTATAAGGATTGTTAAAAACTTAAAAGGTTTTAGGAGTTTTGGTTCAATTTTTTTTGGTTTGTTTTCAAATTTTAAAGGCATATTAGAAAGAATAATCTCTCTATGCCAATCTACTTGTTTGTTTACATCAAAACTTACTTCACTCATACTTCCGTCAACATTCAGTATCTCAAACTTAACCTTTTTTAAAACTCTTGAAGAGCTTGGCAGTTTGAGTTTTTCTACTTTTAGAGGTTGGTATGCTTTTGAAATGTTTGTTGCTTTGCCTAAGCTTTTACTTGATACAACAGGTTTGAAGGGATTGTCTCTAGCCAA